>NZ_JAOTGB010000027.1:0-25499 GCF_044427425.1 Streptococcus sp. 2018WUSS126
GTATTTTTCTATGATGCGGAGCATTATTTTTATCTTTAAGTGCTTGCTTTAATTCTTCGACTTGTGTTTGGGTAAGTTCTTTTGTCATAATACCATTATAACGCTATTTTTGATTTTTGTTAAGTATTAGACTACCAATCAAACGATTTAGAATCGCATACGAAAGAGCCATTTTTCTTAATTTTCAACGGTCAAAAGGGGACTGGACGAAAATATGCCCTCCAATATTTAGAACGCTTGTTCGACTTGAAAGCAGTTTGATACTCATTGTAGCGAATACTTTCTTCCTAAGACTGAAGAAAAACAATTTCCAGTTGTTTATGACTATTTAAAAGCAAGAGCTCGTCCTAAATTAGAACTTTTCGCTAATATCAATACAAAGAAGGAGAATAATATTTGCATTCTAATTGCTCAATCGACTGAAGAAGCTAAAAAAATAGAAATGGAATTACAGGAGGAATACTATAATGTAAATAGAATCGAGTTTCCTCCTTATACAAATGACGAACTGGTTGAAATTGCTATTCAACTATTAGCAAAAAGACGAATTAGTATAGACAAGAAAATTGTTAGGGAGTATGTAGAAAAGGCTTCAAATCTCATCAATGCAAAAGATATTCGACGAATGGTTCAGAGAATCCATGAATATGCGGTGGCAACCAATTATTGTCAAGAAAATGGATTGCTGGATCTATGTCACTTTAGTTTACAAAAGGAACAATCTAAAAGTAAATGTGGCCAAGCTGAGAAGAGGCTGAATCAAATGATTGGTCTTCAATCTGTAAAAAAATTAATCAGACAACAAGTTGCTTTTGAACAACTATCGAAACTGAGGAAAGAAAGAGGCTATCATGTTGAAGAAAGTAATGGGCACTTGTTATTCACAGGAAATCCAGGGACGGGTAAGACAGAGGTAGCACGTCTTTATACAGAAATCCTGTATGAACATGGATTGATCGCAGAAAACAAGATAGTAGAGGTTGGAAGAGCAGATCTTATTGGAGAATATGTTGGCCAAACAGCACCAAAAATAAAAAAGGTGTTTGATAGTGCAAGTGGTGGTGTACTGTTTATCGATGAAGCTTACAGTCTGATTCCACAGAGTGAAAGAGATTTTGCTAATGAAGCTATACCCACCATTATTCAAGAAATGGAAAATCGTCGTAATGAGATAGTTGTTATTTTTGCTGGTTATAAAGATTTGATGCACAATTTTATAGGCACGAATCCAGGATTACAATCTCGAATCTCAAACAACATTCATTTTGAAGATTACTCTGTGGACGAACTGTATGAAATTTTTAGAATGATGTTGAGTAAAAAAGACTATGCTCTTGACTCTAACTGTGAGGAGGCATTGCGTTCGCATTTTTTAAAAGTTGGAACAACCGAACATTTTGGCAATGGTCGTTATGTTCGTAAACTAATAGAAGCTTGTTTGTATCAACAGGCGACTCGAGTGATGGAAAAGATAGACAATAGAACCTTAGAAGAAACAGAGATGAATGTCGTAATAGAAGCTGATATTAAAAACGCCATCCAAGAATTATCAGAGTTGGAATCAACTCAACGATTAATAGGTTTTGGATTACAGGGATAGAAGAAAGGAAATGCATATGAATAACAATGACTTGAAAGAAAACACTGTGTTTAATGATATGGAAATTTTAGAAATATTTATCGATTTGCTATACAGAAATTTGGACTCAGATACTAGGTTGAGAAGTTCTTTTGACAGTATCAATCGTGAAGTAAGTGATTTTTTGGGGATCCCTCAAAAGAGCTATATCGGACAACTTTTATATATTATTTCAGATGTTGATCAGATTAGAAGGAGCTTTGTTGACCACATAGAATTTTACTATCGAGAGATGAATAAGAAAGTGAAACGAGTAGTCGGAGTCAGTCTAGCGATTGAAATAGTACAAAATGTTCATTTTCTAGAAGAATTTGATGTTGTGATGATTGAAAACATTGAAGAATTTTATACTAGTACCGATGCGATTCAGAGGAAGTTGGCAAGAATTTTGGAAAATTATCTAGAAACAGGAGGAAAATTACTGGTCACTGGTTGTGAGTTTGATAATTCAAATGACGCATTGAGCAAGATTCTCTACCAAGGAAATTTATTGAATTTGACTTCTTAAGAGTGTTATAATCTTCTTAGAATTGAGGTTTCTATGAACGATCAGGAAAGATTACTTACAATATTTTTACGCTTACAATCAGGGGCGCATCTAAAAAAATCACAATTAGCAGATGAATTTGGAGTTAGTGAGAAGACTATTCAAAGAGATTTTGCTCTTCTAGGAGGATTTATCGAAAGTCAGCCGATGATTGCAGCAGAGTTAGCCTATGATTCCAAGCACCATACTCGCTTTTTAAAAGGAAAATCTCTTTTTAACAAAAAGGATATTCTGACCATTTCTAAGATTTTGCTAGAAAATCGGGCTTTGAATACTGAAGAAAATAAGGCTGTTTTAGATAGCTTATTGGCACTAGTATCGAAAGATGAGCAGAAAGAAATTGCTGCCATTATCGCCAGTGAACTCTTAAACTATGCCCCGCTTTCAGATACTCAAAACAGGATTGATAAGATTTGGGAATGGTCAGAGGCCATTCGTAAGGAATTGGTATTAGATATTCGCTACCAATCTCCCTACAATGTAGAAAAGAAACACACGGTTTTTCCTGTGTCACTCTATTACGATAGTCATTACTTTTACCTTGTAGCTTATAATCTAAAACATTCTTCCTATATGACTTTAAAGTTAGATCGGATTTTAGAGTGGAAAGTTTCGACTGAGAAGAAACCGGATATTTCTTATGGCAAAAAGTTTCGAGACGGTGAAGTACGGAATAAGCGCGTGGATTCTTTTATGGGACGGGAACTAACCATAAGAGTCAGATTTAGCTATGATCCAACCATTGTCTTGGATCAATTTCCGACAGCAAAGATTATCGAAACAAGCTCAGAAGGCAATGTGATTGAATTTGTCAGTCAAGACACACCAGGCTTAAAACGTTGGTTGTTGAGTCAGGCTGATGCCCTAACTGTGCTTTTTCCAAGTTCTCTTGTAGAAGATATGAAACATTTTCTCAAAAATATGCAAGAAAACTATAAAAATTAGAAAGGTAGGATAACATTCGTCCACCCTGTGTATTAGAATGAATGTATCAAATAGATATTGAATTCTTAATTGAAAGGAGGAGAAGTAAATGCAAGAATGGATTGTAGTAGATCAATTTGGGAATGTCATTGCAGGACCGTTTTATGATAAAACAGCTGCGGAAATGCATGCGAAAATGATTCCGAATGCAAGTGTAGAGAAAAAATAGGAGAATAAGCAGAATGACTGATATTATTTTGAGGCATATGACATTAGAGGAACTGTTGAAGGACAATAGGCTCCATATCCCAAATTATCAACGCCCTTATAAATGGCAACGTAAACACATTCGACACTTATTCTATGATGTCAAAGAAGTTATAGACTCTAAAAAGGACGTTTATCAAGTTGGTTCTCTTATTTTACACGATAAAAAACAAACTTTAGATATTGTTGATGGACAACAGCGGACTATTTCTGTTGCATTATTTTTACAGGCTTTAGGGAAGTTGAACGACTATATCGGTGCCCAGCAGTTACTAAATCAAAAATTTGACGTGGTTTCGTGTCAACATGCTAAGGAAAATTTTGAAGAGTGGAAAATACTGATTGATCTAGATGACGAAAAGGCGCAAAAAGTATGTGACTTTCTTCTTAAAAATTGTGAAATTGCTGTTATTACAATGCCACATAATCGATTATCTGAAGCTTTCCAACTTTTTGATTCTCAAAATAATCGGGGAAAAGCTTTAGAGCCACACGACCTGCTTAAAGCCTATCATTTGAGAAATGCCTCTGAAATCAGTGAAGATTTGATCGAAAATTGGGAAAAAATTGTTACAGACGAAAAGGTCAATTTAAAAGATTTATTTAACCAATATCTTTTTAGAGTGCGACGGTGGTCAATTGGTGAAACTGGGTTGACTAAACGTCGTCAGGGTTCATACCTTTGCTTTACAGAAGATTTTATCGATGATTTTAAAGGTGTCGGTTTACATCATAACGAATACCCTTATTTGAATCTCTTTAGACTATTAAAAGAACAAAATATTGATTATCCTATTTCTTTAACGATGCCAATTATTGATGGAGAGTACTTTTTCTCTTATATTAATCAGTCACATGAAATGATTCAAAATAGAGAGACTTGGTTTGAAAATCTCAGTTTAGACTCCAAAATGCTAAAGATTTTACATTCTACTAAACAACGTTATAGCCGGAATCGTAATTTATTCGATAATTTAGTGTTGCTTTTTGTGGATAGGTTTGGTCAGGGAGCTTTAGATAAAGATATTGTTGAAACAATTTTTATATGGGCCTATTATCCACGTATAAAAGCGCGTGCCATTTATGATAGCACTTTAGCCAATTATGCTGCGGGCGGAATTTTTCAACGGCGTACAGTTCAAAAATTATTTCAGCTATTACATCATGCAAGTACACCAAGCGATTTTTTGCAGAAAATCAATCGTGATCAATTTGAACATTTTACCTTGGAGAAAATTCTTGAGGAAGAGGAGCTTAATAAATGACTAAGACAGCTACTTTGACAGTTACAAAACTTCTGACTGAAGATGAATACATTGTTCCTCTTTATCAGCGAAATTTTTCATGGACATATGATGAGATTGAGCAATTGCTTATTGACATAGCAGATGCTTACAATGAACGTGAAAAACGTCCTGATTATTATATCGGAACACTGGTTGTTCATCAAAAAGGAAATATGTACCACATTATTGATGGGCAACAGAGAACAACAGCTTTGACTTTGTTAGCATTGGTTTTGAGAAATGAGTATCACATTCAGATTCCTGGCTTGAAACTCTTAAATTTTGAAGCGCGTAAGCAGTCCAATGCATCTTTGCAGCAGTTATTTGAAAATAGTAGTGCTGAATTTGAGAATATGGACGAGATTATTAGAGGTTACCAAAACACAAAATTAGCACTAAATAAAATTCTGTCCGAACAGTTTAAAATGGAAGTGACGGTATATGCTGAGTACCTCTTTCAACACGTCATCATTTTTAGAAATATGCTACCTACTGACTTAGATTTGAATCTTTATTTTGAGCGGTTTAATTCAAGAGGAGAGCAATTGGAAGCTCATGAAATTGTTAAGGCTCAATTGATGGCGAAGCTTGATGATGAAGAAGCTGCTAAGTTTGCTAAAATCTGGGATGCTTGTGCAGACTTCGAGAATCCGGTAGTTAAATCATTTCAAATGAGAAAGAAAAGAAAGGAAACGTTTAAAGAAAGAGAAAACATTTTTGGTTGGCATTTTTTAAATTATAAATTAGCCAATATCTATCGATTTATTGATAACACAAATAGTTCAAAAAAAAAGTATATTAGCTATCCTAGAAGATTCAAGTTCATTGGTATTTGATGACATCGTAGACGACAAAGAGACTGGAAAATATACAACCGTTATTAACTTTGAAACGTTACTCTTGTATACTGTTTCTATTATTGAAAATATTTCCCCACAAGATGTTCAATTAGATGATAAGAAACTACTTGATGTCTTTACGGTGAGTGAAAAAGGAAGGGATTGGGTCATTTACTTCTCGGAAACTTTATTAAGTATTAGACACCTATTTGATAACTATGTCATTAGAAATGCAAGCGAAGATACATCAAGGCGGTCAAAAAACGACTGGTTTCTTAGCAAAGGTACTTACTATGAATATCAAAGAGACAATCGGAAAAATACAGATTACTTTGTAGAAGAACATTTTGAGAATAATACTTTTTCAGATAAGGCAGTGAATGATACCATTATTATGCTTCAGTCTATGTTTGCAGTGACCTTTACATCAAATCGAGATAGTCGTTGGCTATATGAGACTTTGGTCTATCTGTTCGAGAATGTTGAGCATTTGCAAGATGAAGCATTTGGACACCAGTTTGTAATTTTTCTCGAAGCTTTGGCAGTTCGATATGCTGATGACAGGTTATTTACAGAAGATGGTCAAGAATTTAGATGCTACCCTAATATGCCTATCTATGCTTTCAATTTTATTGATTATGTCTTATGGAAAAATCAAAATAACTTACAGGAGTACTTTTTTGATTCAAGGAATTTTAGATTCACTTATCGTCGTTCCGTTGAACATTGGTATCCTCAGAATCCAAATTTTGAAGATAGTGGGATGTTAAGAATGTCTGATAGTCTACTTCATTCTTTCGGAAACCTTTGTATTATCACGGATAGTCAAAATTCAAAGTTTGGGAACTCTAGACCTCAGGCCAAATATAGCCAATGGGAAAAGATATTTGGAAACCAAAGTCTAAAACTGCAATGGATGGCTAAACTTACTGGAAATTCTGATGACAATTGGAATAATGAGGTAATCAGAGGGCATGAAGATAAGATCTTAATGTTAGTTAAGGAATTTATAGATTGTACGAAAAACATTTGATTTTTTCGGAAGTTTTAAATTTCAGTTAGTTTCCCCCTATGTTTGCTAGTCTTGTATAAAAGAAAAATAAATTTTTTTAAAATCCCTTGCAATAAACCGAACCTTTATGTTACAATACCAAAAGCGTAGGTTTTTAAACTCATCCCGTGAGGTGAGAAAGACAACAGGAAAAATTATTAAGGGCCTATGACTATGTATATTTAGAAAGTCTGGGTCTTTTTGTGTACCCAGAATGGGAGATTTATGAGTACAAAAGCCAATCTTTTGTTTGATGTCCATGAGAAACCAGCACCGCTTCAAGGGATTTTGTTGAGTTTCCAGCACGTGTTCGCTATGTTCGGTGCGACGATTTTGGTGCCACTGATTCTCGGTATGCCCGTATCGGTTGCCCTCTTCGCATCAGGTGTCGGGACCTTGATTTACCAAGTAGCGACACAGTTTAAGGTTCCGGTTTACCTAGGTTCTTCCTTTGCCTATATCTCAGCTATGGCCCTTGCTATCAAGGAAATGGGTGGTGATGTGTCGGCAGCTCAGACTGGTATTCTCTTCGTCGGCTTGATTTACGTGTTGATCGCTGCACTTGTCAAAGTTATCGGTACTAAGTGGATCGACAGCCTCTTGCCACCGATTGTCATCGGACCAATGATTATCGTGATTGGACTTGGTCTTGCCAACTCTGCCGTGACTTCAGCGGGCTTTGTCGCAGACGGCGACTGGAAAAATGTCGTCGTGGCGATTGCAACCTTCTTGATTGCTGCTTTTGTCAATACCAAAGGGAAAGGCTTCGCCAAGATTGTTCCTTTCTTGATTGCCATTGTCGGTGGTTACGTGATTGCCCTCTGTCTTGGTTTGGTTGACTTCACACCCGTTTTGGAAGCGGCTTGGTTTGAATTGCCAGGTTTCTACCTACCATTTGAAACAGGTGCCTTCAAGTCGTACAATTTCTACTTCGGTCCAGAAATGATTGCTATCTTACCAATTGCTGTTGTAACAGTAGCTGAGCATATCGGTGACCACACCGTTCTCAGCCAAATCTGCGGCCGCCAGTTCTTGAAAGATCCAGGCCTCAGCCGTACCTTGATTGGAGATGGTGTAGCGACTGCTGTATCTGCATTTATCGGTGGACCAGCCAATACGACCTACGGTGAAAATACAGGGGTTATCGGTATGACTCGCATCGCATCAGTATCCGTTATCCGTAACGCAGCCTTGATTGCCATTGCCTTCTCATTCTTGGGTAAATTTACAGCCCTTATCTCAACTATTCCAAGTGCCGTTCTTGGTGGTATGTCTATCTTACTTTACGGTGTTATCGCCTCAAACGGTTTGAAAGTTTTGATTGAAAGCCGTGTTGATTTCGGTCAAGTCCGCAACCTGATTATTGCAAGCTCAATGCTGGTATTGGGTCTTGGTGGAGCAGTTCTCAACATCGGTGCCATCACCCTCTCAGGAACAGCCCTCTCAGCCATTGTAGGTATTATCCTCAATCTTATCTTGCCAAAAGCAGAAAAGGCTGAGTAAGTTTAAAAATAGCAGAAAGTCAGCTTCGGCTGGCTTTTTTTGAAAATAGCAGAGCAGCTCAGCTATTTCTCAAATCAGTTGACAAAAGAGCTATTCCTTGATAGAATGGTTAAGGTCCAAAAGGACAAATCTAGCTTTTTCTTGGTTACAGGTCGCCAACCTGTCACTCGGATTAGGCTCAAAACAAAGGAGAACATATCATGGCAATCTCAAAAGAGAAAAAAAATGAAATCATGGCACAATATGCTCGTCATGAAGGCGACACAGGTTCAGTTGAAGTTCAAGTAGCAGTACTTACTTGGGAAATCAACCACCTTAACGACCACATCAAACAACACAAAAAAGACCACGCAACTTACCGTGGTTTGATGAAAAAAATCGGTCGCCGTCGTAACTTGTTGGCATACCTACGCCGCACAGACGTAAACCGTTACCGTGAATTGATTCACTCACTCGGACTCCGTCGTTAATTAGCAGGTATAGAAAAAAGCACAGCACCAGTATCTTGTATACTGAGCTGTGTTTTTTTGTTTTTTCACTATAGTATGTATTGCTTGCTCCATTTGGTAGAGCCTAGGGGATTTACTTTTGTAGGGGGGCGTCAGATGGTCTACCTGATTGCTTGTGTAAGATGTTTTGTTTGCTCTAAGATAGCTGTGACTTCTTGTTTATGATCCTGGATAAGTGCTAGGTAAAGCAAGTCGGTTAGGAAAAGTGAGTTGCTTCGTGATGTAATAGCTCCGACTCGAAGTTCATGCTCATGTCGTGGGATTCTAAATGTAATATCGGCTAAATCTGCTAATTGATTCTTACCAGTTCCAGTGATAGTTATCGTTGAAACCCCATTTTCTTTTGCGAAACGAAGTGGCTCTACGACTTCTTTTGTCATTCCGCTATAACTAATTCCGATTGCTAAGTCACCGTTTCCAGCGGTTGCAATATTAGCCATCTGAATATGTGTATCTTGTGCGAAAATACATGTTTTACCAATTCTACTCAGCTTGTAGTAAAAGTCACTGCAAACAATACCTGATGCCCCAACTCCAAATAAATAAATTCGAGAAGCGCTTTGTAATAATGTTACGGCGGCTTCTAATTCTTCCAAGTTTAGAAAACTGACGGTTTGTTGATTTGAAATTGTTATTGAATGAATTAATTTAGTAGAAATATCGTCAATCGAATCTGATGGCGTGAAGTGAGCATTAAGTAAATCATCATATTTCGATTTGGCTATTTCTATCTTTAACTTATTAAAGTTAGAATAGCCCATTTTTTTACTGATTCGACTGATTGTAGCTGTTGATACTCCGGCGTTATCGGCTAATTGATAGATATTCATTGTTTCAATACGATGGGTATTCTCTTCAATATAATCCAATAATTTGTTTTCGGTAGGGGTTAAATTCTCTATCGAGTGATTTAAAATGTTTCTATTCATAATAATTCCCTTCTAACACGGATTGTTACAAAGTTTCTTTTATTTCCAAAAAATATTGAAATAATAATACATAAGTTGTATAATACGATTATAGCAAACGTTTACAAAAAAAGAAAGGAGAATAAGATGGATATTGAACGATTGAATACAGAGCAGTCCAATCCAGACTCATTTGCTATTGAGACAATGTCTATCGGGGAAATCACCGCCTACATTAATCGTGAAGATGGCCTGGTAGCTTTAGCTGTACAACGTATATTGCCGCAAATTAATGCAGTAATAGAAATAGTCGTTGACTGCTTGAAAAAGGATGGTAGACTGATCTACATCGGAGCGGGAACCTCAGGAAGGCTAGGAGTTTTGGATGCTTCGGAGTGTCCGCCGACTTTTGGAGTTTCTCCAGAGTTAGTACAAGGACTTATTGCTGGAGGAAATGGGGCTGTACGTGCCGCTAAAGAGGGGGCAGAGGATAACCGAGCAGCAGCTGTAGAGGATCTGCAACAAATTGGTATATCGGCGAAGGACGTGGTTATCGGGCTTGCTGCTTCAGGCAGGACTCCATATGTCCTTGAGGCAGTCACATATGCTCGTGAAATTGGAGCAAAGACGGCCAGTATTTCCTGTGTACAAGATGCGGAAATATCCCCGTTGGTAGATGCTCCGATTGAAGTATTGGTTGGACCAGAGGTTGTAACGGGATCTAGTCGAATGAAAGCTGGGACAGCTCAAAAAATGATTCTGAATATGATTTCAACCACCTCGATGATACAACTAGGAAAAGTTTTTCGAGGATTCATGGTAGATGTGCAACCGACCAATCAAAAACTGATTCAACGAGCAAAAAGAATTATTTGTAAAACAACTGGCTGTACTGAGATGGAGGCGGAACATATTTTTCAACAAGCTAACCAAGACGTGAAATTAGCCATCTTGATGCAGTTGAGTCAACTTGATCAAATAGAGGCAAAAAAACTTCTGGAAAACTATCATAATCACATTTCATTCGCAATTCAATCAATTTTGGATAAGGAGAATTAAAATGAAAAATACGAAAGATGTTGCAAAGCAAGTTCTTGAAAATGTTGGTGGCAGGGAAAATATCCTAGGGAATGCAGTTTGTATGACACGACTTCGTTTACAGTTACGAGATGACAAGCTGGTTCACCTTGATAGTCTCAAAAACATAGAAGGTGTTTTGGGAGTTGTTGAGGCAGATACACTTCAAATTGTTTTTGGACCTGGAACAGTGACAAAGGTTGGCCAAGCATTTTCAGAACTGACAGGTATATCATTGGGAAGTGTTGAAGAAGATTACACAACAGCGGATGTTGCTGCTACAAACAAAAGGATAAATAAAGAGAAGTACGACAAGCCAGTTCAACGATTCTTGCAAAAAATTGCTAATATTTTTATACCTATATTACCTGGAATAATTGCGGCAGGATTGATAAATGGGATTACAAATGTCATTAATGTATCAACCGGGAATGCTTTTGCAATGGAATGGTGGTATCAATGTATTAGGACTATGAGTTGGGGACTCTTTACTTTTTTGCCAATCTATGTTGGAATGAATGCGGCGAAAGAATTTAAAGGAAGTCCGATTTTGGGAGCAATGGCCGGAGCTATGTCTGTGGCAGTTCCTTCAATGCCTTTGTTGACAGTAGTGGATGACAAATCAATTTTATTACCCTTTGTGGACAAGGCATTCTCGCCTAGTGCAGGCGGTTTGCTAGCGGCTCTATTTGTTGGGATTTTCTTTGCATTTCTAGAAAGAAATATCCGAAAATATATGCCAAGTTTTTTAGACACTTTTTTGACTCCTCTTTGTACAGTAATATTGGGTGGACTGGTTGCTTTGTTAGTCATTCAGCCTCTTGGAGAAGTGTTAACGACAGCTATTTATAGTGGATTAAATTTTGTATATGAGAAGCTAGGTATAGTAGGTGGGTATATTTTGTCAGCAGGCTTCTTACCATTGGTATCAGTTGGACTACACCAAGCATTGACTCCAATACATGTTTTGTTGAATGATCCGTCTGGGCCAACAGGTGGTATCAATTATCTCTTGCCTATTTTGATGATGGCAGGTGGTGGACAAGTCGGGGCTGGTTTAGCACTCTTTTTGAAAACAAAAAATAAAAAATTGAAACAACTAACACGCGATTCTATTCCAGTCGGAATCTTGGGAATTGGTGAACCGATGATGTACGCCGTCACTTTGCCTTTGGGCAAACCTTTCCTAACCGCTTGTTTAGGTTCAGGTTTTGGCGGAATTTTGGCAGTGTTATTCCATTTAGGGACTGTATCTCAAGGAGTTTCTGGTTTGTTTGGACTGTTAATCATGGTACCTGGAAGCCAACTGCAATTTGTTATAGCGATGTTGGCTGCATATGTAGGTGGTTTTGTACTAACTTGGTTCTTTGGTGTGGATGAAGATAGAATTGAGACCGTATATGGAAGTTAATGATTTCTTCAGTCGTTTCGGTTTTTCACTCTATTTATCTAACTCATTTGCTGATTCGGAAAAGTGGTTTATAGAATATCAAAATGCAGGATTTTCCTTTGTTTTCTCTTCGCTTAATATAAATGAAGAAGAGAAGGGAGACGAAAAGATACATCATATAGTAACAAAATGCCAACGAGAGGGACTGACGTTGATTGTGGATATCAATCAAGAAAGTTTGGAACGATATGGGAAAGAAAGGTTAGAAAGGCTAGGTATTAAAGCGCTAAGAATTGATGATGGAATTTCTATTGAAGTCATGAAATCATTGTCGGAAGACTTTTTACTAGTCTTGAATGCTTCTACTTTGTCAGATGATTTTTTAAGGAAGATGATGGACGTTGGTATTGAGAAAACAAAAGTTTTGGCATGTCATAATTATTATCCTAAGCCTTATACAGGTTTAGGAGGAAGTAGTGTTCGTGATCTAAATAATCGGCTACACTCTTGTGGAATAAAAGTCATCACCTTTATTCCTGGAGATAACAAGCGCTTTCCGCTTTTTGAGGGACTTCCAACCGTTGAAGAACATAGAGCGTTGCCTCCAATTCAAGCCGCACTCGATTGTTTGATGTGTTGTGAAAGTGATTATGTTTGTATTGGGGATAATGCCTTATCGAGTGCTTCGTTAGAACGATTTTCATATTTGACAAAGGGTGTAATAGCTCTATCAGCGCAGGTTCCAAAGCAATTGAAAGGAATGAATTTCGAAAATAGAATTGATGCCAGTGAATATGTCATACGTGCTAGCCATTCAAGGGAACAGTTAAAAGGATATGCAATTCAAGGGCCAGCAAGTCATCGGAAACGAGGAGATATTGTTCTTGCTAATGAACGGTTTCTTCGCTATCAATCAGAACTAGAAATTTGTTTGGTCGACCTGCCTCAGGACGACCGTCAAATGGTGGTTGGTTTTGTCCATAAAGAAGATATCCCCTTGTTAGATTTTGTGAAACATCCATTTCATTTTACCTTTATATAAAACGAGTACTCGGTCTGAGAACTGAATAATCGGTAGCATAAAAACCTCCAAACAGTGTGAATCGGCTGTTTTCTCATGTCCCATTATGGAAGTGTAGCACTCAGAAAAGCTGGACTTTTCTGAAATCAAAGACTTTGTAGAGGATTATTGGTTGATTTTTTGAGATATAAAGATTACAATAAAGAAAAATATAAAGAGGTATCATCTTATGGCCCTAACAGCTGAAAAGAAATTGATTAACTTTCAATCAGAGAAATCACTTGTAGAAGAAGCAAAAGAGGTCTTGGCAAGTCAAAATATGACCATGACACAAGCTCTCAACCTGTTTCTCAAAAATATTGTAGTAACAGGAGAAATTGGGCTTAAAAGTGAAGAAGAACTGGAAAAAGAGCGACTATTTGCCGAACTGCAAGCAGAAGTGATGAAAAATGTAGCTGAAATGAATGCGGGCAACTATCTATCATTGGATGAAATGGAGAGTAAGCTCTTTGGATAAGTACCAAGTAAACCTACCTCTAGCTATATATGAGGAACTAGCTGACATTCGCAGCTACATCAGGGAAGAACTAAAAAGCCCTGATGCTGCGGACAAAAAAATCCAAGAGCTAATAGCAGGACTTAGAAGCCTTGAAATCTTCCCAGAGCGAGGTTTTAACGTAGATGAACGCTCTAAAAAGGGACCGCTAGTCCCAGGTCAGCTGACGCGAGGACTACCCATCAAAAAGGATTATATAGCTATTTATAACATTGATGAAGCACAAAAGGTCGTAAACGTTCGCTATCTTGTCGCAAGCAAGAGCGACTATATGAGATTGTTCAAATAGAATACACAAAAGAACACTCAGAAAAGCTGGGTGTTCTTCGTTTGATTGAAGAGTATTCGTTTCGTTCGGTTGTTTATATAGCAGGTTAGATTTTCCCCCAAATTCCTTCCTCATTTCCCCACATTTTCCGTCAAATATGATAAAATAAGAAGTATGCGTGGTTTTGTGCAAAAGAGAGTGAAACAAGCTTGTTTGATTGTCTTTTGTAGAAAACACGCAAGAAAAATTTCAGAAAAAATAGGAGACAATTCATGTCAAAACAAGTATTTGAAACGGTTTTTGCTGGCAAGAAATTGGTCGTTGAGACTGGCCAGGTTGCCAAACAAGCCAATGGTGCGGTTGTTGTTCGCTATGGCGACTCCACAGTCCTTACAGCGGCAGTTATGTCTAAGAAAATGGCGACGGGCGATTTCTTCCCGCTCCAAGTCAACTATGAAGAGAAAATGTACGCCGCAGGGAAATTCCCAGGTGGCTGGATGAAGCGTGAAGGCCGTCCGTCAACTGATGCGACCTTGACAGCTCGTTTGATTGACCGCCCGATTCGTCCAATGTTTGCAGAAGGCTTCCGTAACGAAGTCCAAGTCATCAACACAGTGCTTTCTTACGATCCAGATGCTTCTGCTCCAATGGCAGCCATGTTTGGTTCTTCATTGGCATTGGCAATCTCAGACATCCCATTCAACGGTCCAATCGCAGGTGTGCAGGTTGGTTATGTCAATGGTGAACTCATCATCAACCCTGATAAGGCACAGATGGAAGAGTCTCTCCTTGACTTGACAGTAGCTGGTAACAAGGACGCTATCAACATGGTAGAATCTGGCGCTAAAGAATTGTCAGAAGACATCATGTTGGAAGCTCTTTTGAAAGGTCATGCGGCTATTCAAGAACTTCTTGACTTCCAAAATCAAATCGTAGCAGCAGTCGGCAAGGAGAAGGCAGATGTCGAGCTTCTTCAAGTGGACCCAGACTTGCAGGCTGAGATTGTCGCAGCTTACAATGATGATTTGAAAAAAGCGGTGCAGGTTGAAGAAAAATTGGCCCGTGAAGATGCGACCAATGCAGTGCGTGAGACCGTCATCGCAGCCTACGAAGAAAAATACGCTGAACACGAAGAATTCGACCGCATCATGCGGGATGTCCATGAAATCTTGGAACTCATGGAGCACGCAGAAGTTCGTCGTTTGATTACAGAAGACAAGGTTCGCCCAGACGGTCGCCGTGTGGATGAGATTCGTCCTTTGGATGCAGAAGTGGACTTCTTGCCAAATGTTCATGGTTCAGGTCTCTTTACCCGTGGTCAAACGCAAGCTCTTTCTGTCTTGACCTTGGCTCCAATGGGTGAAACCCAAATCATCGACGGATTGGACGATGAGTACAAGAAACGCTTCTTGCACCACTACAATTTCCCACAATATTCAGTGGGCTCAACTGGTCGCTATGGTGCACCAGGTCGTCGTGAGATTGGTCACGGTGCCCTTGGTGAGCGTGCCCTTGAGCAAGTCTTACCGAGCTTGGAAGACTTCCCTTACGCTATCCGCTTGGTAGCAGAAGTTTTGGAGTCAAACGGTTCTTCATCGCAGGCTTCTATCACAGCTGGTACCCTTGCCCTCATGGCAGGTGGTGTACCAATCAAGGCACCAGTTGCAGGGATTGCCATGGGTCTGATTTCAGACGGAACCAACTACACCGTCTTGACCGATATTCAAGGTCTTGAGGACCACTTCGGCGACATGGACTTCAAGGTGGCGGGTACCCGTGACGGTATCACAGCCCTTCAAATGGACATCAAGATTGACGGTATCACACCGCAAATCTTGGAAGAAGCCTTGGCACAAGCTAAAAAGGCACGTTTTGAAATCCTTGATGTCATCGAAGCGACTATTCCAGAAGTTCGTCCGGACTTGGCATCAACTGCACCGAAGATTGACACTATCAAGATTGATGTGGATAAGATCAAGATTGTCATCGGTAAGGGTGGAGAAACCATCGATAAGATTATTGCAGAAACTGGCGTGAAAATCGATATTGACGAAGACGGTCTTGTGGCTATCTTCTCACCAGATCGTGCGGCTATTGAGCGTACTAAAGAAATCATTGCTGGTCTAGTTCGTGAAGCAAAAGTGGACGAAGTCTTCCAGGCAAAAGTGGTTCGTTTGGAGAAATTCGGTGCCTTTGTCAACCTCTTTGACAAGACAGATGCCCTGGTCCACGTTTCTGAAATGGCTTGGACTCGTGTCAATAAACCAGAAGACCTAGTTGAAATTGGCGATATTGTCGATGTTAAAGTCATCAAGATTGATGATAAAGGACGTATCGACGCTTCTATGAAGGCTCTTCTTCCAAAACCAGAAGGTTATGTGGAGCCAGAAAAACGCGAGCGTTCTGACAGACCACGCCGTCATAAAGACAACAAAGAGAAAAAAGATAACAACTTTGGTGAATTCAAATTCCACAAGGTTGAAAAGAAATAAGCTGAGTAGACAAGTTCGGTAGCGGGCTTGTCTACTCGCTAGAAGGAGTGACTATGGGTTGGTGGAAGGACACCATTGAGATTGTAAAAGAAAAAGATCCGGCAGCACGGACCAGCTTGGAAGTACTTTTGACCTACCCAGGTGTCAAGGCCTTGGCTGCCCACCGTCTGTCCCATTGGATGTGGAAAAAAGGCTTTAAATTACTAGCTAGGATGCACAGCCAATTTTGGCGTTTTTGGACCAATATTGAGATTCATCCAGGTGCCGAAATTGCTTCGGGAGTCTTCATTGACCATGGAGCTGGTTTGGTTATTGGTGAGACAGCTATTATTGAGTCTGGTGTCATGCTTTACCACGGCGTAACGCTTGGTGGAACGGGTAAGGATACGGGCAAACGCCATCCAACTGTTCGAAAGGGTGCCCTTGTCTCTGCACACGCACAGGTTATTGGACCTGTTGAAATCGGAGAAAATGCCAAAGTGGGTGCAGCTGCCGTTGTCCTAGCCGATGTTCCAGCAGATGTGACAGTGGTCGGTATGCCAGCTAAAATTGTCCGTGTGCATGGTCAAAAAGATGAGAAGGTCATTCATGACATGGAAGATGGCCGTGAACACTACACGACTAAGCTTGCAGAATTACGAGAAGCCAGCCACCATTCGTCGCATTTGTAGGAAATCCTTCCTATGTGAGTAGTTATAGAGATAAGAGGTAAGCATGATAATAGCAACTAATGTTCTAAATCCCAAGCAGTTATCCGCAGCAAAAACGCTGATCAGCACTGTACAATCCCATGACGGAACCTATCGTGACCCTTACCTGTCAAATATGCTTAACTTTGACCCTGAAATGCCAGCTTTTTTCTTGGCTTATCAAGGCGAAGAGTTGGTGGGACTCTTGACTGTGTATGCCGATGATGAGGATGTGGAACTTGCGATTATTGTGCATCCAGCCTACCGCAGACAGGGGCTGGCACGCAAGCTCTATGATTGCTATCAGATGAAGACGGCTAACTATCCTATCGCTAGTGTGACCTTTCAGACCGAACGTGTCTTTCTAGATAAGCATCCAGACCTTGCGACAGCTTGGGACTTGGTAGAAGATACGGATACTGAGACATGGTTGGGTCGTGAACGAGTGCCTTATCAGATTTCACAACAGGCTGAACTCGTCGTGAGTTTGGCAAAACCTCAACATGCAGATGACATTGCACGTTTTCAGACACAGGTCTTTGATAGCGACTATGAGGTGGCTCTTCGTTACGCACGCGAGGCTATCGCTGATGCAGACAGCTTGCTTTATCTTTTGGAACATAGCGGAGCGGTTATCGGCTCTTGCACAGTAGATATCTCGACCGATGATAACTATCTTTACGGTTTAGCTATCGCCCCAGACCAGCAACAAAAAGGTTACGGCACTTACTTAGTCAAAGCTGTCATCAATGACCTTATCACGAAAAACGACAAACCTTTTCAAATCGCCGTCGAAGATGACAACCTCATCGCTAAGCGACTGTATGAAAATATCGGTTTTACAAAGCAGACACAAGTGATCTACTTAGACCCGAAAGAAGGTTGATATGCTACTAGAAGAATTTGAACCAAGTCCTGCTGTTATTGAGCCGACGGACAAGGCTATTCGTGGTGGCGGTGAGGTATGTGAGACCATGATTTTCTCTTTCAATGGGGAAATCGTAGACTGGGTCCGTCAGCTGCCTGAAAGTAGAGAAGGGGGCTACTTAGAAAGCATTAACGGTCGCCATCCTTGGTATATTTTGGAAAGAGATGGACTACGGATTGGGGTTATGTTGGCAGTCGTCGGTGCTCCCATGGCGGTTGGTCACTTGGAGGAACTGAAAGCCTGTGGCTTTGAGAATTTTATCGTTCTGGGTTCTTGTGGGGTGCTGGATAAGTCACTTGCTGCAGATAAGATTATTCTTCCTAGCTCTGCCCTGCGGGACGAGGGAACTAGTTACCACTACGCTCCTGCCAGCGATGAAATCAACTATGACCCTGCTCTGCTATTAACCATGGAAAAGGCTTTGGACCAAGCGGGAATCGAACACGTGCGGGCCAAGACCTGGACGACGGATGCCTTTTATCGGGAAACAGCTGCCAAGGTCAAGCGTCGCCTAGCCGCTGGTGCCATGGTGGTCGATATGGAAGCCTCTGCTATCATGGCCTGGGCAAACTTTCGTCAGGCCAAGGTCTATCAATTTTTCTACACGGCAGACTACGTGGACCACCACAAGAATGAATAGAGGAACGGACGGCTGACAGTATGACCTTCTTTGAAGTGGGCATGGCGATTGCAAGAAAATTAGAAAGTACATCATGTTAAAAAATTAGTAAGACAAAACTGGCCTTATGTGTTGACCTCCATCGCTGGAACAATTCTATCTATCCTTAAGTTTTCCCAAGGAAACTGGCAGTTAGGGATGATTTGGCTGGCAGTGACAGCTTATTGGCTAGTAAAATTGTATCAAAAGTATCAAGTCCTAAAGAATACTCAGAAGTAATGGAGAAACTATGATTAAAATTTACGATACCATGACTCGCAGTTTGCGTGACTTTGTTCCCTTGGAAGAGGGGAAGGTCAAGATGTATGTTTGCGGTCCGACGGTTTACAACTATATCCACATCGGAAATGCCCGTAGTGTCGTGGCTTTTGATACCATCCGTCGCTACTTTGAATACCGTGGCTTTGATGTGACCTACATTTCTAACTTTACGGATGTGGATGACAAGATTATCAAAGCTGCTAATGAAGCTGGCATGACAACCAAGGAACTGTCTGATAAGTTTATCGCAGCTTTCAAGGAAGATGTGGCAAAGTTAGGTGTCAAGCCAGCTACCAAAAACCCTCGCGTTATTGACTACATGGATGAAATCATTGATTTTGTGCAGGTCTTGATTGACAAGGGGTACGCTTATGAAGCGGCTGGCGATGTTTATTTCCGTGTGGAAAAGGCTGAGAATTATGCTCGTTTGGCCAACAAAACCCTGTCTGACTTAGAAGCTGGGGCTTCTGGTCGTGTTGAGGGAGAAGGTCAATTGAAGGAGCATCCTTTCGACTTTGCCCTGTGGAAAACTGCCAAGCCAGGCGAAGTTTCTTGGGAAAGTCCTTGGGGAGCAGGTCGTCCAGGTTGGCATATCGAGTGTTCGGTTATGGCGACAGAGATTTTGGGAGATACCATTGATATTCACGGTGGTGGTGCGGACTTGGAATTCCCTCACCATACCAATGAAATTGCCCAGTCTGAGTGCAAGACAGGTCAGGCCTTTGCTAACTACTGGATGCACAATGCCATGCTCAATATCAACGATGAGAAGATGTCCAAGTCCTTGGGCAATTTCCTGACAGCCCATGATATGTTGGAACAAATTGATGGTCAGGTCTTGCGATTCTTCCTATCGACCCAGCACTATCGCCGTCCACTCAACTACACTGAGAAGGCTATTTCAGATGCGGAAATCAATCTCAAATATCTAAAAAATACTTATACACAACCTGTGCAAAACTCTGTGGATAAATCAGGTCTTGAATTACATCTGTCGGCCTTTGAAGCGGCAATGGATGATGATTTCAATGCGGCAAATGGGATTACGGCTATCTTTGACTTTGCCAAATGGATCAACTCAGGCAACTACGATGAAACTGTAAAAGAAGCCTTTGGAAACATGCTGCAAGTGTTCGGTATTGTCTTTGAAGAAGAAGTCTTGGACAGCGAGATTGAAGCCTTGATAGCAGAACGTCAAGCAGCGCGTGCCAATCGGGACTTTGCGACGGCTGACCGTATTCGTGATGAATTGGCAGCCCAGGGCATCAAGCTCTTGGATACCAAGGATGGTGTGAGGTGGACACGTGACTAAGGCAGTAGATGTCAATCTCATCAATGGAATTGCCCTGGCTTTTGAAGGGGATGCCGTCTATTCCATGTATATCAGACGGCACTTGATTTTCAAGGGGCTGACCAAGCCCAATCAATTGCACGGTGAGGCTAACAAATACGTCTCGGCCAAGGCTCAGGCAAGCCTGATTTCTGCCCTCTTAGAAGCTCAGCTATTGACCGAAAAAGAGGAAGAAATCTACAAGCGGGGGCGTAATGCCAATAGCCACACCAAGGCCAAGAATGCGGACGTAGTCACCTATCGAATGTCCACAGGTTTTGAGGCGGTTTTGGGCTATTTGCACATGACCGAGCAGATGGAACGCTTGGATGAACTGGTGGGCTGGTGTATTGAGTTTGTAGAAAATAATTAACTAAGACAATGAGGAGGGAAACTTCCTCTTTTTTGTTTTCTCTAAACTAAAGTTCTTTTTATCTGATTTAAAGAAGGGGACCATGAGGGCTTGAAGGTCATATTTTTCCTCTGTACAATGGAATTAATAAAACCAGATAAACTTCGTGTTATAGCTGTTCTATCAAAGGTAGCATGTGCCAACTATGATCTGGAAAGGAGGAAAGTGAGAACAGCTGTTGCACTACAATTGTGTAGGAGGAAAATATGACAAAATGTGATTTCGACAAACGTGAGCGATTCGGTATTCGAAAATTTACAATAGGGGCCTGTTCTGTTTTGATTGGTGCGACCTTATTTGGAGCACAGGTTTCTGCGGACCAGCTAGAAAATGTGGACAGCTTGTCAGAGCCAGCTGTTGAGCTCTCTTCGGTAGGGAACGAACATGTGGAAAAGACCGAAGCTGAGGAAGGAATATCACCGATTTCAGCAGATGAGAAAGCGGTGACCGAAGAGTTGAATGGAGAAGCATCTGTATCAGATAGTAGAGAAGAAAAACTGCCTTCAACTCCGTCTGATAATCCAGAAAATAAACTAGAGGACACAGAGGAAGCGGAAGATAAGGAGGTGGCTTCTTCGGATTCTGGTCTGTTGCTTTCTGATTTTCCTCAGGTAGAGGATCAAGGAATTCGTCCGAAAGAGATTAAGTTTGATAACTGGGATCAGGTGCTTGCTTGGGAGCCGGGGGCTCGTCCAGATGATGATTTGAACCGCGCTTCTGTAGAGTTGGTTGAGCGCTTTAGAGGGCATGTCGTCAACGAGAGAGCCAATGAGAATGCAAAGGTAGAAGCTCTTTCAAATACCAACTCTAAGGCGAAAGACCATGCCTCTGTTGGGGGAGAAGAGTTTAAAGCCTATGCTTTTGATTATTGGCAGTATATTGATTCAATGGTGTTTTGGGAAGGCTTGATTCCTAGCCCAGACGTTATTGATGCTGGACACCGCAATGGTGTGCCTGTTTTGGGAACGATTTTCTACAATTGGTCCAGTAGTATTGAAGACCAAGAGAAGTTTGTGGCTTCTATGAGACAGGATCCTGATGGAAGTTTTCCTGTTGCTCGTAAATTGGTAGATATGGCAAAATACTATGGTTTCGATGGTTATTTCATTAATCAAGAGACTACAGGAAGCATGGTTCAACCACTAGGGGAAACAATGAGAAACTTCATGCTCTATACCAAGGAATATGCAGAATCGATTGGTTATCCGATTACGTATTCTTGGTATGATGCCATGACCTACGAATATGGTCGCTATCACGAAGATGGTTTGGGTGAGTACAACTATCCGTTTATGGAAAAGGAAGGAGACAAGGTCCCTGCGGATCGTTTCTTTGCGAATTTTAACTGGACACGGGCGAAAAATAACTATTCAATCGAAGTGGCGAAACGAATCGGTCGAGATCCATTTGATATTTTTGCTGGGTTTGAATTGCAACGGGGAGGCTCTTACAAAACGCAAATTAACTGGGATGCTCTGTTTGATGAAAATGGGAAATTGAAATTATCACTCGGTCTGTTTGCGCCAGATACTATTACAAGTTTGGGTGCGACGGGTGAGGATTATCATGAGAATGAGAATATCTTCTTTACAGGCTATCAAGGTGATCCAACCAAACAGAAACCTTCGGATAAAAATTGGTATGGCTTGGCCAATCTCATTGCGGATAAGACGGCTATTACAAGCAGTAATTTCAATAGTTCCTTTAATACAGGGCACGGGAAAAAATGGTTTGTAGATGGCAAGGTTGCCAAAGATGGGGAATGGAATTATCGCTCTGTGTCTGGTATTTTACCAACCTGGCGGTGGTGGATTGAAGCAAGTGGTGAAAAGCTTGCTGCGGCTTATGATTTTGATGATGCCTATAATGGGGGCAACTCTCTTCGTTTTACAGGCGATTTGGAAAAAAATGGTAAGCAGGAAGTTAAGTTGTATTCCACCAAGATTCCTCTATCAGAAACAAGTCGTTTAAGGGTTGCGCACAAAGGAGGGCAAGGTGCAAATATCTCCCTAGCTCTAGCGCTTGAACCAGATTATCAATTTGCGAATAAAGAAGCGTGGCGCTTGCTTAAACTATCAGGAGATTGGCAAGATCAGACCTTTGATTTATCTAGTCTGGCAGGAAAGACAGTGTACGGTATCCAAGTGGTTGTTGAAAATGAAGCAGCGCTGTCGGATTTTGATTTTCGTTTAGGGCAGTTGGCTATTTATGACCAAGAAACTTCACCTACTGCACCGAAAGATGGCCAAGTCCTTGCTAAGCGATTGAAGAATGCCCAAGATGCTGAAGCTGTGATTAGCTTTACAGGGACAGATGATGCAGATTATTATGAAGTATATGCGCAGGTTGACGGACAGTGGAAATTGCTGACAGGTTCTTCTAATACAAGGATTTACCTCCCTCAGCTTGTTCGTTCTGCTCAGGCAGAAGGTCGAACCCAAGCTTTGAAAGTTCATGCCGTTGGGAAAAATGGTTTGCGTTCGGAGGCAGGGGAGTTTATCTTTGATTGGGAAATGACGGTGAAAGATACTAGTCTTCCTAAACCATTGGCAGAAAACATTGTTCTCGGAGCAGAAGTCATCGGTTCAAGTTTTGCTAAAAAAGAAGGTGGAGAAGGCATTGAGGGCATGTTGAATGGGACCATTACCAGTCTGTCAGATAAATGGTCTTCCCATCAGTTGAGTGGCCATGTAGATATTCGTTTGACCCAACCTCGGACAGTCGTGCGATGGGCTATGGATCATGCTGGTGCAGGTGGTGAATCGGTCAATGATGGCTTAATGAACACCAAGGATTTCGATCTCTATTATAAAAATGAGAATGGTGATTGGGTGTTAGCCAAAGAAGTTCGTGGCAATCGTGATCATGTGACAGACATCGTATTGGACAAGCCAATTCGAGCGCAGGAATGGCGTTTGGATGTCTTGACTTCTGATAATGGCACTCCTTGGAAGGCCATTCGTATTTATAATTGGCGCATGTATGAAGAATTGGACATGGAGACACCAAATATTCCGATGACCCATGCTGTTGCTCGCCATCTCGGTAATCATCAGATTCAAGTAGGTTTCAAGGATGTCCCTGCCAATCGGAAAATAGCGCTTTATTCTAGTCCAGATGCCGTAAAACCACTGGCAGAATTGGAATCGACAGAGTCAGGAAATCTTATATTCGACCCGATTCGCTTTGAGTCCCTGCCAGAGTTCATTTACTACCGTACTCTGGAGGAAGGAAAGGATTGGAGCAATCTATTGGCCATTCGCGTACCGCAAGGTGAAAAAGTCGTGAAAGCGATGGAATGGATAGCTCCCCTAGAGAAAAAAGTTTACCGACAAGGTAGTCCTTTATCGCTTGCAGGAGCACAATTCCGTGTAGCTTTTGAAGGAGATTGGCCTGCTGAACGGGTGAATACTACTAATCCGGCAGTTACAGTAAGGGGATTTGATCCGCAAAAATTAGGTGAACAAACATTGACCGTTTCCTATCTAGGCGAAACACTTGCTCAGCCACTGACGGTATATGTTGTTGAAGATATAGCCCAAGGTGAGAAAAAAGCAGTCGGTCTAGAAATCCAACAGTTACCAAAAGTGCAGTATGTTGTAGGAGATGATTTGGATGTCACAAATGGTCGATTTGTTATTATCTATGACGATGAGTCAACTCAGTCCTTCTCTTTGACAGAAGCTGGAGTAGAAATTGTTGGTTTCGATTCCCGTAAAGAGGGGCGTCAGAGCCTAGGTTTACGGTATGCTGGTTTGGAGACTTCATTTGATATCCTTGTTTCACCGAAGCCAATCGTCAATGATGAGTATCTAAAACAGAAAATAGCAGAAATTGAGACTCTACAAACCCAAACAGCCTATCTCTATTCTAGTGAGCAGACACAACTTGCCTTGCAAACTGCCTTGGAAGAAGCTAAGTCTGTGGTAGCAGATACCAATCGGACAGTCGAGCAGGTTGAAGCCGCTCAAACTCTTTTAGAGAAACAGTTAGGAGAGCTGGATGGGGAGAAACTTTACCAAGCAGATCTTGGGCGTCTCAATCAGCTAATCCAAGAGGTGAAAGGAATAGATACGCCTATAAATTCTTCTGAGTTGAGTTCTTTACTTGAAAAAACTGAGAAAATTTTGGGTTTAGATAGTATTCGTCCAGATGAGATGAAGGAGCTGCTCAATGAATGGACTGATTTGTTTGAACAGTCTAGTCTGGCAACGCATGTCGGTACAAGAGATTCGATGGAGTCTAAGAATTTACTGGCTCCTGAAAAACCGAGGATGGATTTGACCTATGAGCTGGTGCCGAGACAAGTCATCAAACGGACCAGCACTGATTTGTCACTGGGCAAAGAGCGAATTGTTCAGGAGGGGGCGGATGGTCAAATGATGGTAGCTCACCTAGTTTATAGTGATGGCCGTCGCGAGCTGTATTCACGAACAGTTGCTAATGAGAGTCAGCCGAAAATAGTGGAGGTCGGCAGCAGTTTGCCTATCCAGCAGGAGAAGACTTTAATGGTAGAAAATAGCCCGCAGGTTGAAAAGCAGATCAGAGATGCTTCTCTGCAGAAGAGCGGTCTTCCACAAACTGGTGATACCTATCAGGAGAAGTATGTCCTTCTTGGGTTAGTTGGTATGGCTCTGGCTGGCCTATCTCAGTTAGCTAAGCTCAGAAAGCAAGGTGAATAAAATAAATAGTCAGGGGTTGCTCCCAATGTCATTAAGTTAACTAACCTATCACATTTTGTGGTGGGTTAGTTTTTATGTTACACTAAAAATAAAAGGGGAAAAGTCATGCTAGATCAGATTAAAGCTCATTTACTTGATAGTATTAACGACATCGTTTCCACCGCAAACCAGTTTGTGCTTCATCCTGAAAAAGATTTTAGTCGGAAAAGTCAGCTAACGATGAAAACCATGATTCAAGCTA
>NZ_JAOTGB010000028.1:0-20998 GCF_044427425.1 Streptococcus sp. 2018WUSS126
TTTTCTACGGTACTTAGGTGTGAAAACTATGTGATATTTGTACATCCATTTGGTATGTGATAAACTGTAACTGGTTTTAGCCATTTCTTTTTCCTCCTTTATCTAACCTGAACAATTAGATTATATCGGGAAAAAGAAATGGAAGCTCAAAGCCTTGTCAGCCACCAGCATAGCTGGTGGTTTTCTTGTTTTTCTCTTCGAGAAAAACTGGCTCGAAGCCATAATAAAAAAAGCGACAGAAAGCCGCTTTGATATTCGTCTTTTAGCCCTGGCAATCAGGACAAATGCCGTAGATGGATAGCACCTCTTTTGTAATTTTGTAACCAGTTTGGGTATGAGCTTCCTTCTTCAAGCTCGGGATTTCTACATCCATGAAATCAGTGATTTTTCCACAGACTTCACAAATAACATTGAGGTGCTCGTGCCCCATGAAGTCGTAATAAGTAGTATTATCATTGGTCCGTTTCAATTCAGTCACGAACCCTTCTTCCAATAGAAGTTTGAGGTTGTTGTAAACAGTCGCCAGGCTCATGTTGGGGTAGTTAGGTAGTAGATCTTGATAAATCATCTCAGCACTAGGATGGTCATCGCTTTCGATAATGTAGGCAACGACTGCTTTTCTAGTTTCGGTAATGCGTACACCCTTTTCTTTTAGATGTTGGATGACGTGTTCAAAAGCAGTTTGGTTTTCTGCATTGAGGTGAGAATGGAGTTCCATAGTTTCCTCCTTTCGTTACTATTTTATAAAAATTCTAAGATACAATATTCAGTTTCATTATAGTGTATTTGGGAGGTTGTGTCAATTTTGAGACAGGAAATCTGTCATAGGACAGTTTGATGTCTCATGACTTGTTTACATACTTTTCCTGTGCTACAATCAAAACATGACAAGATATAAGGCAATTATTTCCTACGACGGACATGATTTTTCTGGTTTTCAACGCCAGCCCCATGCTCGTACGGTTCAGGAAGAAATCGAAAAAACGTTAGTAAGATTGAATAGTGGTCAGCCAGTAACCGTTCATGGTGCGGGTCGGACAGATGCGGGAGTACATGCCTACGGTCAGGTTATACACTTTGACTTGGCTGGCAGTCGAGATACTGAGAAGCTCCGCTTTGCCCTAGATACCCAAACACCTGAAGATATTGATGTGGTCCAGGTGGAGCAGGTGGCGGATGATTTTCATTGCCGCTATGCCAAGCATAGCAAGACCTATGAATTTCTAGTGGACATTGGCCGGCCCAAGAATCCTATGATGCGCCACTATGCGACCTTCTATCCCTATGATTTGGATTTGAGCTTGATAGAAGAAGCTATTCAGGACCTAGTGGGGACCCATGACTTTACAGGGTTTACGGCATCAGGGACCTCGGTCGAGGACAAGGTGCGGACCATTACGGCGGCGACCATGGAGTATGACCAGCGGCGCCAGTTCTTGATTTTTACCTTTTCAGGCAATGGCTTTTTGTACAAGCAGGTGCGGAATATGGTCGGGACCCTCTTGAAAATTGGTAATGGTCGCATGCCTGTGGGTCAGATTAAGCGGATTTTGGCAGAAAAAGATCGTGGTTTGGCAGGTCCAACTGCGGCAGGTAACGGCCTCTATCTAAAGGAGATTATCTATGAAGACTAAGTATATTTTGGCGCTTTCGGGCAATGATATTTTCAGCGGTGGCGGCCTCTATGCAGACCTGACCACTTACACAGTCCATGGCCTGCATGGCTTTGTGGCGGTTACCTGCTTGACAGCTATGACGGAAAAAGGTTTTGAGGTTATTCCGACAGATGCAGCGGTGTTTGCCCAGCAGCTGGCTAGTTTGAAGAACGTGCCTTTTTCAGCTATTAAGATTGGTTTGCTTCCGACGGTGGAAATAGCAGAGCAGGTCTTGGAATTTATCAAGGCTCATCAGGATATTCCAGTGGTTTTGGATCCAGTCTTGGTCTGTAAGGAAACGCATGATACCGAGGTCAGCCAGCTGAGGGATGAACTCTTGAAGTTCCTTCCCTATGTCAGCATCATCACGCCAAATCTGGCAGAAGCTCAGCTATTGCTCCAAAAAGACATCAAAACGGTGGAAGAGATGGAGCAGGCGGCGGTGGCGCTTTATGATTTGGGTGCCAAGTCGGTGGTCATCAAGGGGGGCAACCGCTTGGGAGGTTTACAGGCTGTCGATGTGTATTATGACGGGCAGGAAGCGGTGGTGCTTAAGTCGCCCCTGCTTTCGGAAAACAATGTGGGGGCGGGCTGTACCTTTGCGTCCAGCATTGCCAGTCAGCTTTTGCTAGGTCAGGACTCTTTGGAGGCAGTCCGACTGTCCAAGGACTTTGTCCATGCAGCCATCTTAAAATCAGATCAATATGGGGTAATTCAATATGAGAAATAAAAAGACGCAAGAACTTGTATTGCTGGCCATTCTAACGGCTTTGACCTTGGCTCTGGCTTTTGTCCACGTACCGACACCGACGGGCTTTGTCACGTTGTTAGATGTTGGTGTTTTCTTTACAGCCTTTTACCTGGGCAAGAAAGAAGGAGTAATTGTTGGCGGATTGTCAGGGCTTTTGATTGATTTCTTGTTGGGCTATCCCCAGTGGGCTTTCTTTAGCTTGCTTTTCCACGGTGCTCAGGGTTATTTTGCAGGATGGACGGGTAAGAAACGTTTGATTGGAGTTGTTCTTGCCAGTCTTTCCATGATTGGTGGCTATTTTGTAGCATCTAGTTTCATGTATAATGTAGCTGATGCTGTTACAAGTCTGATGAGCAATACCCTGCAAAACACAGTTGGTTTGGTACTAGGTTATATCTTGACTCAGGCAATAGAAAGAATTGGTGCAGTAAATCATGTCATTAAGGGAAATTAAAGACCAAACTAAGCAAGTTGTCGAAGAGATTTTAGAACTCAGCAAGCTTCAAAAGGGTCAGATTTTTGTACTAGGCTTGTCTTCTAGTGAGGTCATTGGTGGGCATATTGGTAAAAATTCTAGTCTGGAAGTTGGAGAAGCCGTTGTCGAAACCATTCTGGATATTTTGACTCCCAAGGGCATTTACCTAGCTGTCCAAGGCTGTGAACACCTCAATCGTGCCTTAGTAGTAGAGCGTGAATTGGCTATCCAGAAAGATTTGGAAATGGTCAATGTCCTCCCCACCCTTCATGCAGGAGGCTCTGGACAGTTGGCAGCCTTCAAATATATGAACGATCCAGTCGAAGTGGAATTTATCACCGCTCAGGCGGGTGTGGACATAGGCGATACGGCGATTGGTATGCACATCAAGCACGTCCAAGTGCCGATTAGACCGAGCTTGCGTGAAATCGGCCAAGCCCATGTCACCGCCCTTGCCAGCCGACCCAAGCTCATCGGCGGAGCCCGTGCGGCCTATCAGGAAGATCAGATACGGAAAAATTAATCACAGCCAGAGGGTTGTGATTTTTTTGAATAAAATCCTTGCCAAGTGTATTTCTTTATGCTAAGCTTGTTCTTGTAGTTGATACAAGTTCAAAAGGAGGGTTTCCATGGATACCAAATTTTCAGTAGCTCTGCATATCTTGGCCATGATTAGCGAGAGCAGTGACGTCATGACGTCGCAGGCCTTGGCAACCAGCGTCGGTACCAATGCCAGTTATATCCGCAAGGTCATCGCCCTCTTGAAGAATGCAGGCATCATCCAGTCCCAGCAAGGCAAGGCTGGCTATGAGTTGAGCAAGGATCCGGCGGACATCAGTCTTCTGGACATCTACTATGCCACCCAGGAAGTCACGCATATCCAGCTCTTTCAACAGCACCAGCACGCCAATCAGGCCTGCCCTGTCGGCCGGCATATTGAAGGCGCTGTGAGCCCGATTTTTGCCAGTGTTGAAAAGCAACTGGAAGAAGACTTGGCCCAGCAAAGCTTGGACAATGTGATTGAGAACCTTTACGCAGAAACCAAACAAAACCGCATCTGACTGGCTTAGTCAGATTTTCTTAGAATACAGTTAGACCTGTATCAGATACAAGTTGTTAAATAAAAGGAGAAACCATGAAAGCAGCACAACACACATCTTATAACAAAAACAATATCGCCCTCAACCTGACTGAGATTGCCAAACCGCACATCAAACCAGACCAAGTCCTGGTCAAAGTGACCGCAGCAGGTGTCAATCCCCTGGACAATATGATTTCTCGCGGAGATGTCAAGATGATTGTTCCCTACAAACTGCCACAAACGGCTGGCAATGAGGTCGTTGGCTTGGTGGAAGAAGTCGGCTCAAGCGTGACCAATTTTGCAGTTGGCGACCGTGTCTTTGGTCGTCTTCCCCTCGACACTATCGGTGCTTTTGCCGAGTATGCAGCGGTGGAGGCTACAGCCCTTGCCAAAGTTCCTGCCTATCTGACCGATGTGGAAGCGGCTGCTGTCCCTCTTACGGCCCTAACTATTATGCAAGCTCTTAACCTCATGGGTGCAGAAGCTGGCAAGACCATTTTCATCTCAGGTGGTACTGGTGGTGTCGGTGGTATGGCCATTCCGATTGCCAAAGCTAAAGGTTTGACCGTTATTACCAACGGTGATGGGGCAAATGCAGAGCGGGTATTGGCGTTGGGTGCCGACCAGTTTATCGACTACAAGACAGAAGATTACACCAAAACCCTCTCCCAAATCGATTATGTACTGGACACACTTGGCGGTGTAGAAACCGAAAAACAAATGTCTATCATGAAAAAAGGTGGTCAGCTGGTTTCCCTCCGTGCCATGCCAAATGGCGAATTTGCCAAACGTATGAACCTGCCAAAATGGAAACAAATCCTGCTTGGCTTGGTTGGTCGCAAGTTTGATAAAATGGCTGAAAGCTACGGAGTGCACTATCATTTCATTTTCGTAGAAAGTAATGGCCAACAGTTGCAAGAGGTGGCAGACATTTTCAGCAAACTAGAAATCAAACCGTCTATCGATACCGTTTATCCATTTGAAGAAGTCAACGCAGCCTTGGACAAGGTCGCCAACGGTCGCTCACGTGGAAAAACTGTCCTCAGTTTTAAATAGTAGGAGTACTTATGTCTTATATCACAACAAAAAATCAATACATTACTGTCGCTGGCAATCAGATTGCCTACCGTGAACTAGGTATGGGCAAGTCTAAACTGCCCTTGGTCATGTTGGTCCATTTGGCCGCAACCTTGGATAACTGGGATCCCAAATTGCTAGACTTACTAGCTGAAAAAGAGCATGTTATTGTTCTTGATTTGCCTGGCGTCGGAGCCAGTCAAGGCAAGGTAGCTCCTACTATTCCAGGAATGGCAGAGCAGGCTCATGCTATTATCAAGGCCTTGGGGCATACGAAAATTAACCTACTCGGTCTTTCTATGGGTGGTTTTATCGCCCAAGAATTCGTTCGTCTTGATAGCCAAATGGTTAACCGCTTGATTCTAGCAGGAACAGGTCCTCGTGGCGGTGTAGAAGTGGATAAGGTGACAGGAAAAACCTTCCGCTATATGCTGAAGGCTGGTCTGGAGCGTGTGGATCCAAAACGCTACATCTTCTACAACCACGATGAAGCAGGCCGACTGGAAGCTGAAAAAGTTTTGGGTCGTATGGGAGAAAGAAAAGCCGAGTATGCAGACAAGGAGATGAATGTCCCAGGATTTTTAACCCAGCTGAAGGCTATCAAACGCTGGGGGAGAAATCCTCAAGAAGATATGGCCTTTATCACGCAACCAACGCTGATCGTCAATGGTGACAAGGATATGCAAGTTCCGACTGAGAACTCTTATATCATGCATGAGAAAATCAAAAACAGCCAACTGATTATCTATCCAAATGCGGGTCACGGATCTATCTTCCAAAATGCAGAGGTATTTTCAACAGCCTTGATAGACTTTTTGGAGGAATAGTACCCGCTAATCTTGACGATACAAGGCCTGCAAAGTCCCCAAAATCACCTCAGCCTGCTCTTAAAAGAGTTGATTGAGTTACTTGTCTTCTTTTTCTTTTGCCTGTATAATAGTCTAAAAATGAAAGGAAATCAAATGAACACCAAGAATTTTTACTGGGTACGAGAACCTGAAAATTACCAAATCTCAGATAAGGAAATCAGAATCACAACCCAAGCTCATACGGATTTGTGGCAGAAGACCTATTACAATTTTGTTAATGACAATGCTCCCTTGCTCTTGATGGGCACGGAGGAAGAGTATTTCTCCTTTACAGTAAAGACAGATTTTTCCAATAGTCATACCCGCTTTGACCAGTGTGGTGTAGTGGTCTATCAGGATTCGGAAAACTGGATTAAGGGCTCGATTGAGTATGAAAATGAAGACTTTCAGCACCTGGGCAGTGTCGTGACCAATCACGGTTTTTCAGACTGGGCAACTCAGGAAATACCAGCTTCTGTCAAGTCAATCTATTACCGTTTGAGCCGACGGGGCAGTGATTTTTGCATTGAAAACTCTAAAGACGGTATCCATTTTGAGCAGATGCGGATTTGCCACTTACATGAAGGCGGTGGAAAAATCCATTTTGGAATCTATGCCTGCTCGCCAGAAGATTCTTCTTTTGAAGCGGTCTTTTCCGAAATGAGTTTAACAGACTGCAAGTGGCTGGCCCACGACGGACAACAACCAGATTAGAAGATTAGCTTCCAGCTCTGCCATTTCCCGAAAGTCCATTATAAAATCGTTGAAATCCTTGTCATTTGTGGTATAATGAAGAGTATGCAATAAAATTTTAAGGAGAATGACAGAATGTCTGTATCATTTGAAGCAAAAGAAACAAACCGCGGCGTTTTGACTTTCACAATCGGTCAAGATGCAATCAAACCAGAATTGGACCGCGTTTTCAACAAAGTTAAGAAAGATATCAATCTTCCAGGTTTCCGTAAAGGTCACTTGCCACGTGCCGTTTTCAACCAAAAATTCGGTGAAGAAGCACTTTACCAAGATGTAGTAAATGCACTCTTGCCAGCAGCTTATGAAGTAGCTGTAGCTGAAGCTGGTCTTGAAGTCGTTGCACAACCAAAAATCGACGTTGTATCTATGGAAAAAGGCCAAGATTGGACAATCACTGCTGAAGTTGTGACAAAACCTGAAGTAAAATTGGGTGACTACAAAAACTTGGCAGTTTCAGTAGAAGCAACTAAAGAAGTATCTGACGAAGAAGTAGATGCAAAAATCGAACGTGAGCGCAACAACTTGGCTGAATTGGTCATCAAAGAAGGTCCAGCAGCTGAAGGCGACACAGTTGTTATCGACTTTGTAGGTTCAATCGACGGCGTTGAATTTGACGGCGGTAAAGGTGAGAACTTCTCACTTGGACTTGGTTCAGGTCAATTCATCCCAGGTTTCGAAGCACAATTGGTAGGCCATGCAGCTGGTGAAGAAGTAAACGTTGAAGTGACTTTCCCAGAAGACTACCAAGCAGCTGACCTTGCAGGCAAACCAGCCCTCTTCGTGACAAAAATCCACGAAGTAAAAGCAAAAGAAGTTCCAGCTTTGGATGACGAGTTGGCAAAAGACATCGACGAAGAAGTAGAAACACTTGATGAGTTGAAAGCTAAGTACCGTAAAGAATTGGAAGCAGCAAAAGAAGTTGCCTTTGACGATGCAGTTGAATCAGCAGCTCTTGAATTGGCTGTAGAAAACGCTGAAATCGTTGAATTGCCAGAAGAAATGATCCACGAAGAAGTTCACCGTGCAATCAACGAATTCTTGGGTGGTATGCAACAACAAGGTATCTCACCAGACATGTACTTCCAAATTACTGGTACAACTCGTGAAGACCTTCATAAACAATACGAAGCAGATGCTGAAAAACGCACTAAGACAAACTTGGTTGTTGAAGCAGTAGCTAAAGCAGAAGGTTTCGAAGCAACTGAAGAAGAAATCAACAAAGAAATCGAAGACTTGGCAGCAACTTACAAGATGGAAGTGGCACAAGTTCGTAGCTTGCTTTCACCAGAAATGCTTAAACACGACATCGCTGTGAAGAAAGCCGTTGAAGTGATCACAAGCACTGCAACTGTAAAATAATTATTTGGAAAACTCGACTCTGGTCGGGTTTTTTGTTTAATCATCTTTTTTAATGCGATGCGCTGAGATGTTGACACGAACTCTGAGAAGCGAAGCCGGACTTTTTGCCTAACCTTGCTGTAATCGTTTTCTTTTGGTTGTTTTTGCGTTGAGAGGGATTAAGTAATGGTTTGCAATATGTAACATTTGACAAATTTCAATTTTTCAGTTATCGTTAAAAGGTTGTTTTAGTGGAATTTACAATAAAAGTAAGTACAAAAGGGGGATGATGTTCCTGTTTTGAAAAGAACAATTTGAAGAGACTTATGAATATTGTTTTCACGATCAGCGACAAAAAATATCTATATTTATATTAAGGAGAAAATAATGAGACACAATGGAAAAAATCAAATGTTTCCAGATAAGCGTCAACGTTTTTCAATTCGTAAGTTTAAAACAGGAGTAGCATCCGTTGTCTTTGTTGCACTATTCTTGGGTAACATGGCTACAGTTGCTGCTGAGCAGGTTCCGACAAATACAGATTCATCTGCTAAAGAGGTAATGGAAAGTGATGTTGCTTTGCCAACGGATGAGACATTGGACAAAGTGTCAACAACTGATGAAGAAGTAGCACCTATTGAAGAGGGAGTGGATGCCTCGTTAGCCCCACTAGAGAGCGCTGAGGCACCTCAAGAATTTAGATCAGCTGTAGGAACTGAGCGTTCAGCGGCGACAAATACTAAAGAAGTAGTTGTAACACCAGGAAAAGGTATCAAAACAATTAGTGAAATTCCGACAGATGGTTTTACGACAACTGAGCCTGAAGTAAAGTCAATGAACCCTAACTTTACTGGCACGGTAAATCATGATCCCCAAAAATATACATTTGCAGTTATCAAAACAGATAAGTACAATAACTGGAGTGACGGACCTCTTTATGTGAATAAAGATGGTGTTGTTGAGACGAGCTCATCTAGGGGAGCGACACTCGTCCATCAGATGGCCTTTAGTACAGATAGAGACGGCACGGGTAATGTATATATAAATATGTACGGTAGTGATGGTAAGCTGCTAATGTCGGATGCCTTAGTTCCAGAGCTTCGAGAGAATGAACTTAAATATGTTTACAACGGATGGTTTGGTAGAACTACTACGTATACTATCCAACACAGAGAGGTTATCACAAATAACGGAAACTTCCCAATTGCATCTGTATCCACTTCAAATGCAACAGATGGTTGGTTTGATGAGCTATATACCAACTACGAAAAGGCACTGGGATATACCAACGGTCGTTATATGGGCTATGGCTGGTTCGTTCCTAGATTAATTGACAAGAAGACAGAATATGTCGTCAAAGATTCTAACAAAGTGTTAGCGACTGTGACACAAACAGAAATGTCAGGGTACAAATTTACAACTGCAGCACCAGAAACAATTACAGCAGACGGTGTGACCTATAAGTTAATCAAAGATAGTGGTATTAATACAAGTGGTCTTATCAATCCTCTCGTAATGGCTGGTGATGCGACTGCTGTGGGTACAGATAAAGGTTATTTCATCAGATATCTGATGAAAGACGATGCTGGTCAAAATATTGAGTGGGAACTTCTGGATCCTAATAATGAGGTTGCTACAACAACTGACGGTAAACCTGCTAGAGGCACTCTACGTTATGGTGAAGATAAAAAAACTTATGCAACTGTTCGTGTTAAATCTACTAACACAGATACTACTTTCTACATTAATAATCCATATTTCCCAGGTGGGAGAACTGTATACTATTATGAAGTTGTTCCAACTTCGGAAGTTCCTAAAGGTAGTGTCACGGTAAAACACGTTACAACAACTGGTGAAGTTCTGAAGAAAGAAACTCCAGTTAAGACAGATGAACCAGTTGGTACTCCATATGAGACCAAACCAGAAGACAAGATTGTGACAGATAACGGTCGTACGTTTGTTTATAAAGGTCTCAAGGAAGGATCAGCAGATCCAACAGGTGAAGTCAAAGAGGGCACTCAAAAAGTAACCTTCGTTTACGAAGAAGTCAAAGGCAATGTCACAGTCGAGCATGTAACGACAGACGGTAAAGTTCTTAAAGCAGAAACTCCAGTCTTTAGCGAAAACCAGTCAACTGGCACAGCTTATGAAACGAAGAATGAAACTGAATTGAAAGACGAAGCAGGTAATGTTTATGTCTTCAAGGAACACAAAGCAGACTCAGCCCCAGTTTCAGGCAAGGTTACTGAGACAGCACAAAAAGTTGTTTACGTTTATGAGTTGAAACCAGTCACTCCGACTCCAAGCCCAACACCAGACGCACCAAAAGGTAATGTTACAGTAGAACACATTACAACCACCGGTGAAGTTCTGAAGAAAGAAACCCCAGTCAAGACAGATGAACCAGTTGGTACCCCATATGAGACCCAACCAGAAGACAAGATTATGACGGATAACGGTCGTACCTTCAAGTACAAAGAGGTTGACAAAACTTCTGCGCAACCAAAAGGTGAGGTCAAAGAGGGCACTCAAAAAGTAACCTTTGTTTACGAAGAAATCAAAGGTAATGTCACAGTCGAGCATGTAACGACAGACGGCAAGGTTCTAAAAGCAGAAACTCCAGTCTTTAGCGAAAACCAGTCAACCGGCACAGCTTATGAAACGAAGAATGAAACTGAATTGAAAGACGAAGCAGGCAATGTTTATGTCTTCAAGGAACACAAAGCAGATTCAGCCCCAGTTTCAGGCAAGGTTACTGAGACAGCACAAAAAGTTGTTTATGTTTACGAGTTGAAACCAGTCACTCCGACTCCAACACCAGAAGTTTCAAAACCAAAATCTACTACACCTGCTACACCAACGCAAGATAGCAGCATCCCAACATCAGTAGTTTCTACAAATAAAGCGCAATTGCCGAATACCGGTGAAGATAACTCAGTAGCTTTTGCAACACTAGGTACAGCTATGTTGGTGGCTACATTTGCACTCAACGGAAAACGTCGTCAAGACGAGAACTAATAAAGCGTTTTGCAATGTATCTTTAAAAGAGGGTATCATTTTTTACCATCAAGCTCTTTGAGTGGCAAGTAGAATGGGTAGCTTTTTGAAGCCTCCTGTCAACCGTAGAGGGCGACTTATAGATTGATTCAAAAGTCTAGGGAAAAATTAGTCCTTACATATTAAAAAACGAGCAATTCCAATTTGGAGTTGCTCGTTTTCCATTCCATAAAACTTATTTTTGGTGGTTTAATTGCGATGTTTAAAAAAGGTCAAAGGAAAGAGAATTCCGATATTAGGGATGTGTCGAGGGTCAAATTATTAATTATAGTCTTTTAGTTTACTTTTAGTACGAGGCAATGAGCTGCAGGCATAACTGAAGTTAGGCAAGGCTTACGTCGAAGTAATAAAAGAAAAACTAAATGATGATATTTATAATTTCACACAGAGGTAGTCTCTGGTAAGGGTTATCTTACATATTGTCTATAACTAAACATTGGCAAGTCATCATCTTGATTTACCAATTCATTCGCTTGAGCTTAAAGAAGACTTTGTGCTTTTATTGTGTGAGAATGTGTCATCTCTTCAAAGTTTTGCTTGATGTAGTACAAGGTATTTCAAAAGAAAAAGTTGTATGAATTGGCAGTTTTAGAACAAGATAAAAGTAAGTTGTTAGGGATGACACAGTATTAACTTGAATGAAGTTCGGTGAAAGTTTTTAGATGTCGCTGGAGGTGAGGTTTATAGCTAGGGATACAAATCACGTTTTCGCGGATAGCTGTGACTTTCTCAAAAAAATGCTTGACCAGTTAACGTTCTTGTTATATAATTAACTGGTTAAAGAAGGAGGTAATTATGTTTAAGAAAATAGTAGGGACCTGTCTTTTGGCCTTATTCGGTTTTGTTTTAGCAGCTTGCTCGGCTCAGAAGGAAGCGAGTCAAGTACAGCCAGGAATGAAAATAGTCACCTCATTTTACCCAATTTATTCACTGGTTAAGGAAGTGTCCGGGAGCAAAAATGATGTTCGAATGATTGGTTCAAGACAGGGTATACACTCTTATGAACCATCAGCTGCAGACATAAAGGCTATATATGATGCAGATGTTTTTATCTATCATTCGCGAATTTTGGAATCCTGGGCAGGACGTTTGGAACCTAATTTGCAAGGTTCATCTGTCAAGGTTTTGGAGGCTTCGACTAATTTACCGCTGACAAAGGTTCCAGGTTTAGAAGACATGGAAGCTGGTCAAGGGATTGATGAAGCTAGTTTATATGACCCCCACACATGGCTGGATCCAGTTTTGGTTGGTCAGGAAGCTGTTGCGATTGGTGAACTTTTAGCAGAAAGTGATCCTAAGAATGCGGATTATTATCGTCAAAATGCCGCAACCTTGGAGGAAAAGGCGCAAAAGTTGGCAGACAAGTATAGCCCAATCTTTTCAAAAGCCACATCAAAAACATTTGTCACTCAACACACAGCCTTCTCCTACACCGCGCAACGCTTTGGGTTGAAGCAGTTGGGAATCGCAGGAGTTTCAGAGGAGGAACCAAGCCCTAGACAGTTGGCGGAAATTAAAGAATTTGTTGACACCTACAATGTACAAACAATTTTTACAGAAAAAGGTGCCTCGGATAAGCTTGCCAAGGCATTGGCGAGTTCGACAGGTGTGGACTTAAAAGTGTTGGATCCTCTTGAAGCAGATCCAGAAAATAATTTAACCTATCTAGAAAATCTAGAGCAAGTCTTAGAAACATTAGCTCAAGAGTTAAAATAAAAGGCCGAATTCTATCGACCGAAAGGAGAAAAAATGAAGAAAAAAGCAGTTGTTGGCTCCGTAGCCGTCCTTGTTTTAGGGATGAGTCTCTGTAGCTATCAGCTTGGACGTTTCCAAGCGATGGAAGAGCAAAAAAATCGTGTGTCCTACATTGAAGATAGTCAAAGTGCACAAAGCACAGTCTCGGAACAATTAACACCTGATCAAATTTCTGCCAAGGAAAATATTGATGCCGAGCAGATAGTTGTTAAAATTACTGATCAAGGCTATGTGACATCACACGGCGACCATTTCCACTACTATAATGGTAAAGTCCCTTTTGATGCGATTTTTAGTGAAGAATTGGTCATGAAGGACCCGAACTATGTTTTACAAGATAGTCACATCATCAATGAAGTCCAGGATGGCTACGTCATAAAAGTTGATGGGAAATACTATCTCTATCTAAAAGACCCTAGCAAACATAAAAATGTTCGTAGCAAAGAAGAAGTGGAGCGGCAAAAAGGAATCTCTTCTGCTGACAGTAAGAATCAGGCAGCAGGAAATAGTAAAGACGGCCGCTACAGAACAGACGATGGCTATGTCTTTAATCCGACAGATGTTATTGAAGACACGGGAGATGGTTTTATCGTTCCGCACGGCGACCATTTCCACTTTATTCCTAAAAAAGATTTATCAGCTGCCGAATTGAAGGCTGCTCAAGATTACTGGAATCAAAAAGGAAGTGTGAGCTCGGCTAGTGGTAGTCAATATGGCGATAGAAACAATAGAGCTCAACAGACAACAATTAGTGCGGGGCAAGGTCAGGATTTGGCTAGTTTATTGGCTCAATTGGATGCAACGCCGCTATCTCAACGCCATGTAGAAGCAGATGGATTGGTATTTGACCCAAGAACGATTACGAAGAAAACTGCAGCAGGTGTCATCGTTCCACACGGCGACCATTATCACTTTATCCCATACAGCCAGATGTCTCCTCTAGAAGAGAAGATTTCTCGAATGATTGGTGTAAATGGAGCAGGTGTTTCTTCTGGTGCACAAGCAAGTCACTCCCAACACACACCGACACAACCAAATCGTCCAGCAACACCAATCGGCACGGTTACAACGCAACCGGTATCGCCTACACAACCAGTATTACCAACACAACCGAAGCAGTCAACAGGGAAAGTGGTTTCCTATATGGGACGTCAAATTCCTGCTTATGGAAAAGGGTTAGATGGTAAGGCATATTTTACAAGTGATGGATACATCTTTAGCAAATCCTCTATTACCTCAGTTGATGATCAAGGGTTGATAGCTAGTCATGGAGATCATTTCCATTATGTTGGTTTTGGCGAACTCGAAGATTTTGAAATCAAGCAAGTAGAGGAATGGGTTAATGAGAAGGCGGGCAAACAAGTGCCACCGAAAACATCTGAACAAGTAGAAAACGATGCTAAACCCACAACACCAAGTCAAGGGAATGATTCAAAACCTGTAAAACCAATTCAAGAAGAGAACCGCCCTGCATTTGAATACAAACAAGTAACGGCTAAACGTAAATTGGCTGGAAAAGTTGTTTATGAAATGGAAGTAGGTGGAAAAACTTATACGTATGGTCGTGACGAACTAGATTTGATGAAGATTTCTTTTGCTGAGTTGACCTTGGCAGAAAAAGATAAGCAGTATATCTTTGATATTGCACCGCTTGCAGAAGGAGATCTTACGCCAGCCATGTTGGTCGGTATGGATCAAATCCCGATGAAGGGAGCGAATGCGACCTATGATACTGGACAATCCTTTATTATTCCACACATTGATCACATCCACGTCCTACCTTACACATGGTTGAGTAAGGAACAAATTGCAACGATCCGCTATATCATGCAACATCCTGAAATTCGTCCATCTGCTTGGACTACAAGTGGACATGGTGATGGAGAAGCAACGGATCTTGTTCCCCCAATTCTAAATGCAACACCTAAAGCAAACCGCTTAGGCTTGAAAAATTGGCAAATCATTCACACCGCAGAAGAAGTCATGGATGCACGTGCAAAAGGGAAATTTGCAACAAATGATGGCTATATCTTCTCGGCGGAAGACGTACTAGATCCAGCAAGTTTTGTCTTTAGTCAAGCGTTCAGTCTACCAAGAGCGACAGGTGGTTCTCTGCGTTCAATTTCCAAGAAAGATTTATCTAAAGAAGAATTGGAAGCTGTACAAACTCTTCTTGATAAACGAGACGCTGAAGAATTGGCGAAAAATGTCACACCAATTGAGAAACGTGCAGGTTTGAAAAATTGGCAAATTGTTCACTCAGCAGAAGAATTGGCAGAAGCTAAGGCAGCAGGAAAATATACAACAAAAGACGGCTATATTTTTGACCCAGCAGACCTATTAGATCCAAAAGTGAAAATAGGTACGGATAACTATCGCATCCCACGTGTGATTACAGATGGTTACCGTCGGATTAACAAGAGTGATTTGAATTACTTAAGCGAGCTGATCCCAGCAGAGGCTATGGTAGCTCAACGTGAGAAATCTAATTCTAGTTCACCGTCAACACCTACACCAACTGAAACAGGAACAAGTGCAGGCGAGACAACAACGCCAGAACAGCCACAAGTTGCCAAAGAAACAGCAGAGGAAATTTACAACCGAGTTGAAGCGAAGAAAGTCGTTCCTTTCGAAGCACTGACCTACAATGCTGGCTATGCGACCGAAGTGCGCAACGGGACTCTAGTGATTCCGCATCAAGATCACTATCACTATGTATCCTTTAAATGGTTTGACCAAGGCAGTGCAAGAAGTCCTGAAGGGTATAGTCTAGAAGATTTCCTAGCAACGGTTAAATACTATATGACTAATCCACAAGAACGCCCTGTTTCAGACGATGGCTGGGGAGTATTTACACCAAGTACACCATCTGAATCAACAGAAGAAACAGAGACGGAAGAAAGTGATGAAGAAATTATTTCTGAAGAAACTGAGGAAATTGACGAGTTCACAGAAGAATTAAAACGAAGAGCAGAAGAGTTTGGCATGGACTTCAAAACCTTTGAACAAAGTCTGGTCACGCTCTCAGACCGTTACAAAGTTTCTTTTGAAGCTTTCGAATATGATGCAACAAGTAAAGTTGTTCGACTTGTAGATAAGGATGGGGTCAAACGGACCATCTCCCTTCCAAGTTTAGAAGAACAAGTATAGTAAACAAAATACCTGTAGCGCTGAGCTCTGCAGGTATTTTTTTACAGAAAAACGATAAAGATTATCTTTGACTATTTGCCTTTTTTAGCGTAAAATAGAAAGGAAAGACAAAAAAGGAGAACAGCCTTGGAACTTAACGTATTTGCAGGACAAGAAAAAAGCGAACTTTCCATGATTGAAGTAGCCCGTGCTATTTTGGAAGAACGTGGACGTGACAACGAAATGTATTTCAACGACTTGGTCAATGAAATTCAAAACTACCTTGAAAAATCAAACAGCGAGATTCGCGCAGCCCTCCCAACCTTCTATTCTGATTTGAATGTGGATGGAAGCTTCATTCCACTTGGCGAAAACAAATGGGGATTACGTTCTTGGTACGCAATCGATGAGATTGACGAAGAAGTGATCACTCTTGAAGAAGATGATGAAGATGCACCAAAACGCAAGAAGAAACGCGTCAATGCCTTTATGGATGGTGATGATGATGCGATTGACTATGGACATGATGATCCGGAAGATGAGGACAACTATCCAGGTAGTGTATCATCAGAATACGATGATGAAAATCCAGATGATGAAAAAGATGAAGTTGAGTCTTATGATTCGGAAATCAACGAAATTATTCCAGATGACGAATTGGACGAAGAGGATGTTGATTTAGGTGAAGATGACGACGAGTATTCAGATGAAGAGGTCGTCGACGAATAAGAATTATATCCCCATAGATTCTTAAAAATAATTTGACAAGACTACCAAATTACGATAAGATATTATCGGGCACCTCTTTTGAGGTCGGAGCTCCCTAGCGATAGGGAGCTATTTTTGTTTTTTCTTCAAGTTAATAGGAAGTATCCCCACAAATTGCTTCCTATTAGCTTGAATCGTAGAAAAGGAGTTTGCATGACAAAGTATATTTTTGTAACAGGTGGCGTTGTTTCCTCTATCGGTAAAGGGATCGTAGCAGCCAGTCTAGGTCGTTTATTGAAGAACCGAGGTCTCAAGGTAACAATCCAAAAATTTGATCCATACATCAACATTGATCCAGGAACAATGAGTCCGTATCAACACGGTGAAGTTTTTGTGACGGATGACGGTGCAGAAACCGACTTGGACCTTGGGCACTATGAGCGTTTCATCGACATTAACCTGAACAAATATTCAAATGTTACAACAGGTAAAATTTATAGCGAAGTCCTCCGTAAAGAGCGTAAAGGGGAATACTTAGGGGCGACAGTTCAAGTTATTCCACACATTACAGATGCTTTGAAAGACAAAATCAAGCGTGCAGCTCGTACTACAGATGCAGATGTCATCATCACGGAAGTGGGTGGTACAGTAGGTGATATTGAAAGCTTGCCATTCCTTGAAGCGCTTCGTCAGATGAAGGCAGATGTCGGTTCAGACAATGTTATGTATATCCATACAACACTCTTGCCTTACCTCAAAGCAGCAGGCGAAATGAAAACCAAGCCAACACAACATTCTGTAAAAGAGTTGCGTGGTCTAGGTATTCAGCCAAACATGTTGGTAATTCGAACAGAGCAGCCTGCTGGACAAGGAATTAAAAATAAACTGGCACAATTCTGTGATGTCGCTCCAGAAGCGGTCATTGAGTCCTTGGATGTCGAACATCTTTACCAAATCCCATTAAATATGCAAGCGCAGAACATGGATCAAATTGTTTGCGATCACTTGAAGCTCGACGTACCTCCAGCAGATATGACAGAGTGGACAGCGATGGTAAACAAGGTTCTTAATCTCCAGAAAAAAGTAAAAATCGCTTTAGTTGGTAAGTATGTAGAATTACAAGATGCCTATATTTCTGTAGTTGAAGCTCTAAAACACTCAGGATATGCAAATGATGCTGCTATCGAATTGGATTGGGTCAATGCAAATGATTTGACAGCAGAAAACGTAGCTGAACGTCTAGGACAAGCACAAGGAATTATCGTTCCTGGTGGCTTTGGACAACGTGGCACAGAGGGGAAAATACAAGCTGTTCGTTATGCACGTGAGAATGACGTGCCAATGCTAGGGGTCTGCTTGGGAATGCAGCTGACCTGTGTAGAATTTGCTCGTCATGTTCTCGGTTTAGAAGGTGCTAACAGCTTTGAATTAGACCCAGAAACCAAATATCCAATTATTGACATCATGCGTGATCAAATTGGAGTGGAAGATTTAGGAGGAACTCTCCGTTTAGGTCTTTATCCAAGCAAGCTCAAACGTGGCTCCAAGGCTGCAGCTGCTTATGATAATCAAGAAGTTGTACAACGTCGCCATCGTCATCGTTATGAGTTTAACAATGAATTCCGTGAACAATTTGAAAAAGCAGGTTTTGTTTTTTCAGGCGTGTCACCAGACAACCGTTTGGTAGAAATTGTTGAAATTCCAGAAAATAAATTCTTCGTTGCCTGTCAATATCATCCAGAGCTACAATCTCGTCCTAATCGCCCTGAAGGTCTGTATACAGCCTTTGTTTCAGCGGCTATGGAGAATGAAAAATAAGTGTAATCATTATAGAAGAAGATTGGTATTATTCAATCTTCTTTTATATTTTATATAAAGAAACGTAAAAGATGTCAGTATTTATAGAAGAAAATACGAAATACCACTCCCATATGGCATCATTGTCTAGATGGTTTTAAGCATTATTTATAGTAGAATATTGCAAAAGAATCAGCTAAATCAATACGTTTTGGCAAAAAAGGTAAAAATAAAAAATAAAAAATCAAAAAAGTGTTGACAAGGCTAGTTTCTAATGATATACTAGTTCTTGTGTTAAGCGGGGATGGCGGAATTGGCAGACGCGCAGGACTAAGGATCCTGTGACCGCTTTAGGTCGTGTGGGTTCAAGTCCCACTCTCCGCATAGTGGACTAGCTAAGGCTAGTCCTTTTGTTTTGTCTAGATAAGTGCAGAGCACGATATATGCTAGGTCATAAATTCTAAGAATGATACGAAACGGGCATTGTTATAGCTTTTATGAAAAGATATGTGAAACTTTTCTCAAAACTAGACGGTTTCAACTAGCATTTTCAAAATAAAAATGGTAGAATAGAAAAGTATGAGGTGCAACCTCAAAAAATATTAGGAGGCTATCGAAATGCCATTAGTTTCAGCAGAAAAATTTGTCCAAGCAGCGCGTGACAACGGTTATGCAGTTGGTGGATTTAACACAAACAACCTTGAGTGGACTCAAGCTATCTTGCGTGCAGCAGAAGCAAAACAAGCTCCAGTTCTTATCCAAACTTCTATGGGTGCAGCTAAGTACATGGGTGGTTACAAAGTAGCTCGTAACTTGATTGCAAACTTGATTGAATCAATGAACATTACAGTTCCAGTTGCTATTCACCTTGACCATGGTCACTACGAAGATGCACTTGAGTGTATCGAAGTTGGTTACACTTCTATCATGTTTGACGGTTCACACCTTCCAGTAGAAGAAAACCTTGCAAAAGCAAAAGAAGTTGTAGAATTGGCACACGCTAAAGGTATCTCAGTTGAAGCTGAAGTTGGTACTATCGGTGGTGAAGAAGATGGTATCGTAGGTAGCGGTGAATTGGCTCCAATCGAAGACGCAGTAGCAATGGTTGCAACTGGTATCGACTTCTTGGCAGCAGGTATCGGTAACATCCACGGTCCATACCCAGCAAACTGGGAAGGTCTTGACCTTGACCACTTGCGTAAATTGACTGAAGCTGTACCAGGTTTCCCAATCGTATTGCACGGTGGTTCAGGTATTCCAGATGCACAAATCCAAGAAGCAATCAAATTGGGTGTTGCTAAAGTTAACGTAAACACTGAGTGCCAAATCGCATTTGCAAACGCAACTCGTAAGTTTGCAGCGGCTTATGAAGCAAACGAAGCAGAATACGATAAGAAAAAACTCTTTGATCCACGTAAATTCTTGGCAGACGGCGTGAAAGCTATCCAAGCATCTGTTGAAGAGCGTATCGACGTATTCGGTTCAGCGAACAAAGCTTAATGTAACTGCGAAGAAATCTCGGATTTCAAGCAAACAAAGCATAAGTTTCTTAGATTAAACCAAAAAGGATTTTCTTTCGAGAATCCTTTTTATTATATAGTTTATTAAGCTCGATCTAGTTCTTCGCCATGAAGAAATCTACGATAGAAGTGAGCAGAGAACAATTAAAATATAAACCGCTCCAAAGTTTTCATGACCATAATAACTTAGAGAACGAAGAATTATGGATGGGGCGCAAACTGTAGTATTAAAATATTTACCTATGAGTATAGATACTTTAAAAAAATAAAAATGAAAATAATTCTTGCCAAGTCCAATCTTTTCTGTTAGAATAGTATGGTATGTGGTGCTAGCACATCCGATATATTTGATCAAATGAGGAGGAAGATACAATGGCTAAAGTATGTTATTTCACTGGTCGTAAGACTGTATCAGGTAACAACCGTTCACACGCTATGAACCAAACTAAACGCGCAGTTAAACCAAACCTTCAAAAAGTAACTGTTTTGATTGATGGTAAACCTAAAAAAGTTTGGGCTTCAGCACGTGCACTAAAATCAGGCAAAGTTGAACGCGTATAATAACAAAGTCGTTAGAAAAATCTAGCGACTTTTGTTTTTGGAAAAAATAGCCTAGTTATAAAGTCGATGAGGAGCAAATTCGGCCACTACATAATAAACAGGAAAGAATATCAACTATATAGCTCTTCACATTGTTGTTGAAAAGTTAATAAAGAAGGAACGTTGTCAAAAATGAACTGTGTATTGATGTGGGAGATTTTTCCAAGATCGAACATTTAAACTTGGATTGACATTAGGAGTTGTACGAGAGAGCATATCCGTACGGGCTCTACAAGAAGAGAATCACGAACTGGAAGAATAGAGAGTGTTTAAAAAATGGTAAATTCTCAAAGTAAGTTCTAGTTCCCGTCCTTCCAGAAGTTACTTTGAGAAAACTGCATAACACCAACAGAATTTAGTCTCAGACTAAGTTCTGTTTTTGCCTAAAGCTGCAGATTCAAGGAATTTTTAGGGTTGAAAATGTTGAAAAAAAGAGTACACTAAAGTTACTGGC
>NZ_JAOTGB010000029.1:0-17381 GCF_044427425.1 Streptococcus sp. 2018WUSS126
TTTCTTAGCTCTACTACCAGTATGGCTTGAGAGAATCATGTCTATGTCTAAAGGTCTAGCTGTTTAAAACTATATTTGTATATTTCTAAGATTGTGATAAATAACTATTGATTCGTTCTTCTTGTAAATGCTCTGTTTCTGATATGTATCATCTAATAAAAACGCCTGCTTACGAAATTATTCTATCTTAGAGTAATTTCGTAAACAAGCGTCCAATCAACATGATGAGTGTTACCGCTGAGATAAGCTCAGCGGTAGACCAGAGCTAGACTAAGAATCAGAATAGGATTCCATCATCATAACACTCAACAAAATTGATGATCTTATACAAGTTCGATAATTGCCATTGGTGCAGCATCACCACGACGTGGTTCAGTTTTGAGGATACGAGTATATCCACCATTACGTTCTGCATAACGAGGTGCAATTTCAGAGAACAATTTTTGAAGTGCTGTAGTAGAAGTGTACTTATCAGTTGCTTCATCATAGTTTTCAGATGCAATTTCGTTACGAACAAATGCTGCTGCTTGACGACGTGCGTGCAAATCACCACGTTTACCAAGTGTGATCATTTTTTCAACTGTTTTACGGATTTCTTTAGCACGAGCTTCAGTTGTAACGATTGATTCGTTGATCAAAAGGTCAGTTGTCAAATCGCGCAACATTGCTTTACGTTGTGAGCTAGTGCGTCCTAGTTTACGGTATGCCATGATTTCCTCCTATATTATTTATCTTTTTTCAATCCTAGACCAAGATCAGCCAATTTAACTTTAACTTCTTCAAGACTCTTGCGACCAAGATTGCGCACTTTCATCATTTCTGGCTCAGTTTTCTCTGTCAAGTCAAATACAGTGTTAATGCCTGCACGTTTCAGACAGTTATATGAGCGAACAGATAAATCCAATTCTTCAATCGTACGATCAAGCATACGATCATCTGAAGCCACTTCAGCTTCTTTCATCACTTCTGCAGATTTTGCAACTTCAGTCAAGTCAGTGAAGAGACCTAAGTGCTCCATCAAAATGCGTGCAGAAAGACCTAAAGCATCTTCTGGAATAATGGTGCCATTTGTATTGATTTCAAGTGTTAATTTGTCAAAACCATCGTTGCTACCAACACGAGCTGGTTCAACTTGATAATTGACTTTCTTCACTGGCGTATAGATAGAATCTACAGCAAGTGTTCCCACTGGTGCATCATCTTTCTTATTACCCTCAGCTGGTACATAACCACGACCTGAATTGACAGTCAAAACAGCCTTAAAAGTGGCACCATCAGCAATGGTAAAGAGATAATGGTCAGGGTTTACAATTTCAATGTCACTATCTGTAAGAATGTCTCCTGCTGTTACTTCAGCTGGACCTACTACATCAAGTTCAATTTTCTTTTCGTCTTCGACATAAGATTTTACAGCAATGCCTTTGATGTTAAGAATAATTTGCATAACATCTTCACGAACACCTGGAACTGTGTCGAATTCGTGGAGTACACCATCAATTTTAATTGATGTTACTGCAGCACCTGGAAGTGAGGCAAGAAGTACACGACGAAGAGAGTTACCAAGAGTTGTACCGTAACCACGTTCTAATGGTTCGATCACAAATCTGCCGTAATCTTTATTTTCATCAATTTTTGTTATTGTTGGTTTTTCAAACTCAATCATTTCTTACTCCCTCTTAAACGAAAAGCTGTGTATGGAATGTATGATTATACACGGCGACGTTTTGGAGGACGAGCACCATTGTGTGGTACAGGAGTCACATCACGAATTGCTGTTACTTCAAGACCAGCGGCAGCAAGAGCGCGGATAGCAGACTCACGACCTGAACCTGGGCCTTTAACGGTAACTTCAACTGTTTTAAGACCGTGTTCTTGTGCAGATTTAGCAGCTGCTTCTGAAGCCATTTGAGCTGCGAATGGTGTAGATTTACGAGAACCTTTGAAACCAAGAGCACCAGCTGATGACCAAGCAATAGCGTTACCATGCACATCAGTAATCATAACAATAGTGTTATTAAATGTAGCGTGAATATGAGCAATACCAGATTCGATATTCTTTTTCACACGACGTTTACGTGTTGGTTTAGCCAATTTTTCTACCTCCTATATTATTTTTTCTTACCTGCAATCGCAACAGCTTTACCTTTACGAGTGCGGGCATTGTTTTTAGTGTTTTGTCCACGGACAGGAAGTCCACGACGGTGACGGATACCACGGTATGAACCGATTTCCATCAAACGTTTGATGTTCAAGTTAACTTCACGACGGAGGTCACCTTCAACTTTGATTGCATCAACTTCGCGACGAATAGCATCTTCTTGATCTGATGTCAAATCTTTCACGCGTACATCTTCTGAAATACCTGCAGCTGCAAGAATTTTTTTAGATGTTGCAAGACCGATACCATAAACATAAGTTAATGAAATAACTACACGTTTGTCATTTGGAATGTCAACTCCAGCAATACGAGCCATGTTTTCTCCTTTCTATTTCTTAACCTTGACGTTGCTTGTGTTTAGGGTTTGCTGGGCAAATCACCATAACACGACCATTACGACGAATAACTTTGCAGTATTCGCAAATTGGTTTGACCGATGGTCTTACTTTCATGTTTAATCCCTCCAAGTATTTCGACTATTTAAAGCGGTATGTGATACGTCCACGTGTCAAGTCGTATGGACTAAGCTCAACAGTTACGCGGTCACCGACCAAAATACGAATGTAGTTTTTACGGATTTTACCTGAAACAGTTGCAAGGACTTGGTGTCCGTTCTCCAACTCAACAGTAAACATAGCATTTGGCATTGTATCGACTACTTTGCCTTCAATTTCAATCACATCTTCTTTTGCCATGCAAAAGTAACCCCTCTCTAAATATCGATTTGATGTCCTCTGAACACAGAGGTAACAATTATAAGTCAGACTAGGCTATTTTATCATCTTTGTATAAAAAATGCAAGCCAAATCTATTAGTTTATTGCAATTTTGATAGTACTGTATCAATTGCTTGGAAAACAAGGTCAATGTCTTGGTCACCTTCAATATCATGGACCAGCCCTTTTGCACGATAATGATCAATGATTGGCTGTCCTTGTGCGATATTGACTTCTAAACGACGTTTGACAGATTCTGGCTTGTCATCTTCACGTTGGTAGAAGTCTTCCTCTTTGTAGTCTTCAACAGGTGGATTGAATACTTTGTGGAAAGTCTCTCCGGTTTCTTTATGAATAATACGACCGCTGAGACGCTCTACCAATTTTGAAGGATCAATCTCAATATTGATAACACCTTGCAACTCAATTCCTAAGTCAGCCAAATTTTCATCCAAGGCATGGGCTTGTTCAATCGTACGAGGATAGCCATCTAGCAAAAAGCCTTTTTCCTTGATGTCATCCTGAACCAAACGTTCTTTGACAATGCCATTAGTAACTTCATCGGGAACGAGGTCCCCCTTATCGATGTACGACTTGGCAAGAATACCCATTTCAGTCTGATTGGCCATTGCTGCACGGAACATATCTCCTGTTGAAATATGAGCAACATTGAATTTCTCAACAATCTTGGCCGCTTGTGTCCCTTTACCAGCACCTGGTAAACCCATAATTAAAAGATTCATGACAAACTCCTTATTTTGTTTTCACATAAATTTGCCATTATTGACAAACTTATCTAAAAACAAAATAGAAGGTTGACTAGGTCAACCTATATTCTATTCTGTAATTTCTAAGAAACCTACATATTTTCTCTTAAGAAGGTAGCCTTCTAATTGCTTGATGCCTTCGATACTTGTAGAGATTACGATAATCAAACTTGTACCAAGGAATGCAATGCTTGAAGAAAGCCCAAAGAGATTTTGCGCAAGGATAGGCAACAAAGCTACAAAACTCAAGAAGAGTGCACCGATTACTGCCAATCTTGTCAATAATTTTGACAAAAACTGTTCAGTGCCATTACCAGGACGAACTCCATGGATATAGGCTGCACTTTTCTGAAGGCTTTCTGCAGTCTTCTCAGGATTTACTTGAACAAAGGTGTAGAAGAATGTAAAGGCAATAATTAAACCTGCATATACAATCATACCTTTAGCAGTTGAATAATCAAAGTATTCCTGAACCGTCAATAACCACCCGGCACTCTTATTTTGACTTGCGAAATATTGAATCAAAGAAGTTGGAACTGCAGTGATTGAGCCTGCAAAGATTACAGGAATAACTCCTGCTGGATTCAATTTCAGCGGTAAATATGAGCTAGAAGGTGCTCCTTGTGCACGTTTTGTATATTGAATTGGTAATTTATATTCTGCTTGTTGTACAAAAGTTGTAAAATACACAACAAAGAATATTAATACGACGAGTGCAGCAACAAAGATTGCTGACTCCCCCAAACGACTTGATTCAATATTAACAAAGCGATCAATGTAAATCTCGTGAAAAGTCCCTGGTAGTGATGAAATGATACCCGCGAAGATAATCATTGATGTACCATTACCATAGCCCTTTTCAGAAATTTGTTCCCCCAGCCAGGTTACAATAATCGAACCTGTTGTCAAAATTGATCCAATCAACAAATATGTTTGCCAATTTAATGGCATATTGGTCAATTTTGCGCCGGACAAAGCATTAAAGCCTGCTGTAATACCAATCGATTGAACAAATGCCAGTACCAAAGAAATGTAGCGTGTTGCTTGATTTAGTTTACGACGACCAACTTCACCTTGCTTACCCCATTCAACAAATTTAGGTAAAATATCCATTTGCAAAAGTTGAACAATGATGGAAGCTGTAATATAAGGACTAACCCCTAGTGCGAAAACTGAGAAATTACGCATAGCATTTCCTGAAACCAAGCTCAACATGTTCAAGAACGGAAGGTTTGACAAGGCCTCAAGACTCTTTGCGTTTACTCCTGGTACTGTAATGTGGGTTCCTACGCGGAAGACAAAAAGGATAAAGATAGTAAATAGAATTTTACTACGTACCAATTTTACCTTTAAGGCATCTTTTAAAAGTTTAAAAAACATAGGCTGCCACCTCTTAGATGACTTCTACTGAGCCACCTTTAGAAGTGATTGCTTCTTCAGCTGATTTAGAGAATTTAGCAGCTTTAACTGTCAATTTCTTCGTCAATTCACCGTTACCAAGAATTTTAATTCCTGATTTTTCAGCTTTAACGATTCCAGCTTCGATAAGCACAACTGGTGTTACTTCTGCACCATCTTCAAAAGCGTTCAATTGATCAAGGTTAACGATTGCGTACTCTTTAGCGTTGATATTTGTAAATCCACGTTTTGGAAGACGACGGAACAATGGAGTTTGTCCACCTTCAAAACCTGGGCGAACACCGCCACCGCTACGAGCTTTTTGACCTTTTTGACCACGACCAGATGTTTTACCGTTACCTGATGATGTACCACGACCTACACGGTTGCGGACTTTACGAGAACCTGTAGCAGGTTGTAATTCATGAAGTTTCATTATTATTTCTCCTCTTTTATATGCTAGCGCCTGTGAAGTACAAGAGTCTTCCTCCACAAACTCGCTGTATGTAAATATGTAAAATGGACTAGAAGTCGCAAAGATTTCTCTATGCGACTTAGTCTATTTGTTAGATTATTTAACTTCTTCTACAGTTACTAAGTGAGAGATAGCGTTCACCATTCCTAGAATAGCTGGGTTATCTTCTTTAACAACTGAAGAGTTCAATTTACCAAGTCCAAGTGCAACAACTGTTTTACGTTGTTCTGGTTTGCGACCGATTGGAGACTTAGTCAAAGTGATTTTAATTTGAGCCATGAGTATCTCCTTTCTTATGCTAAATCAGAAACTGAGATGCCACGAAGTGCAGCCACTTCTTCAGCACGTTTCAATTGTTTCAAACCTTCAACTGTTGCGCGAACGATGTTGATTGGTGTGTTTGAACCAAGTGACTTAGAAGTCACATCTGCGATACCTGCCAATTCGATTACGGCACGAGTTGCACCACCGGCAGCAACCCCAGAACCTTCTGAAGCAGGTTTCAACAATACACGAGCGCCGCCAAATTCTGAGCGAACTTCGTGAGGGATTGTTGTACCAACCATTGGAACTTCAATCATGTTTTTCTTAGCAGATTCAACTGCTTTACGGATAGCTTCTGGTACTTCTTGAGCTTTACCAGTACCGAAACCTACGCGACCGTTACGGTCACCAACAACCACAAGAGCTGCAAAACGAAGACGACGTCCACCTTTAACAACTTTTGTAACACGGTTGATGGCTACTACGCGTTCTTCAATTTCAACTGCGTTATCTTTGAATGCCATTTCTTAGTGTCCTCCCTATTAGAATTTCAATCCGTTTTCACGAGCTGATTCAGCCAAAGCTTTCACACGTCCGTGATAGAGATATCCACCGCGGTCAAAGACCACTTCAGAAATACCTTTAGCTACCGCGCGTTCAGCAACGAGTTTACCTACAACAACAGCTTGTTCTGTCTTAGTACCTTTTGAAACTTCTTTATCAAGAGTAGAAGCGCTTGCGAGCGTTACACCCGCTACGTCATCAATCACTTGAGCGTAGATGCCTGTATTAGAACGGAAAATGTTCAAACGTGGGCGAGCAGCAGTTCCAGAGATTTTACCGCGAACGCGACGGTGGCGTTTTTGGCGGATTTTGTTTTTATCTGGTTTTGAAATCACAATATTCACCTCTTAATGTATGATTCTGTTTCTTACGAAACAATTTGAGAAATAGTCAGCCAGGTGGTCCAGCCACCTCAGCAAGCTATTATTTACCTGTTTTACCTTCTTTACGGCGAACGAATTCACCAACGTAACGAATACCTTTACCTTTGTATGGCTCAGGAGCGCGAAGGCTACGGATGTAAGCTGCTGTTTGACCAACAACTTCTTTGTTGATACCAGACACGACGATTTGTGTTGGTGTTGGAACTTCAAATGTAATACCTTCTGGTGCAACCACTTCATCTGGATGTGATTTACCAACAGCAAGTGTCAATTTGTTACCAGCCAATTGAGCACGGTAACCGACACCACGCATTTCAAGTTCTTTTTTGAAGCCTTCAGAAACACCAACAACCATGTTGTTGAGGTTAGCACGGCTAGTACCGTGAATAGTCTTCATTTCTTTTGAATCGTTTGGACGGTGAAGAGTTACTTCTGCACCTTCCACACGGATTTCAATAGCAGTTGGGAATTCACGAGTCAATTCCCCTTTAGGTCCTTTTACAGTTACCACGCCGTTGTTTTGAGCAAGCTCAACACCAGCAGGCAATGTAATTACTTTATTACCAATACGTGACATATTTTTTAATTCTCCTGTTAAATTATCAAGCCGTCTAGCGACTAGTTTTCACGGGGGCTCATTTAAACACACGCTTCAGCCTGTGTTCGAACGAGCAGGTCTCATGATAGCTTTTGTGAAGCAATCATGCTTTTAGGTTTCAATTTCTAAATGTGACAAGGCAGAGCGACGCAGGCTATACTCGAGTATGCCAAGACGCTCTAACACAGGCACATGACGAAATTGGAAGCTAAAAGATTACCAAACGTATGCGATAACCTCACCACCAACGTTCTTTTGACGAGCTTGTTTGTCAGTCAAAAGACCTTCTGATGTTGAGATGATTGCGATACCAAGTCCGTTAAGAACTTTTGGAATATCTTCACGTTTTGAGTAAACACGAAGACCTGGTTTTGAAACGCGTTTCAAGTTAGTGATAACTTTTTCACCGTTTGGTCCGTATTTCAAGAATACACGGATGATGCCTTGTTTGTCATCTTCGATGAATTCAACGTTTTTCACAAAACCTTCGTTTTTAAGGATTGTAGCAATACCTTTTTTGATGTTTGATGCAGGAACTTCAAGCACTTCGTGTTTTGCTTGGTTAGCGTTACGAATACGTGTCAAAAAATCTGCAATTGGGTCAGTCATAACCATTTGTTGTTTCTCCTCTTACTAGCAGTTTGATTAGATCACTTGCTAGTTAATTCATGATACAAAGGGCGCTAAAAGCCAAAGTGAAAATAGAAAACTTGACGAAGAAACCACGTTTCTAGGAAAGTTTGCACCTAATGGTAGCCACATTCGTAATTCAGCCAAGGCTGAAACGACTGCGTCTCTTTTTTCACACAGGCTTTCGCCCGTGTTCAAATTGACAAGCAAACTTTGTATCGGGTTTATTTATACAATTGAGTTCGAGCTACAACCTTAGCAAAGAAGATAGATTTTCCTAGAAGTGAACTTCGTCGTCAAATCTCCTATCTTTGCGTTGGTTGCTAAACGCTCGCACATCTTATCTTACCAAGAAGCTTTTGTTACGCCAGGAATTTGTCCAAGGTAAGCCAAGTCGCGGAAGCATACACGGCACAATTTGAATTTGCGGTAAACTGAGTGTGGACGTCCACATTTTTCACAGCGTGTGTAAGCTTGTGTAGAGAACTTAGCTGGGCGTTTGTTCTTAGCGATCATTGATTTTTTAGCCATTTATTCTCTCCCTCTTATTTTGCAAACGGCATACCAAGGCCAGTAAGCAATGCACGTGATTCTTCGTCAGTGTTAGCAGTTGTAACGATAACGATATCCATACCGCGAGTCTTATCAACATCGTCGAAGTTGATTTCTGGGAAGATCAATTGCTCTTTCACACCAAGTGTGTAGTTACCACGTCCGTCAAATGACTTAGTTGGTACACCGTGGAAGTCACGTACACGTGGAAGTGAAACTGTAACCAATTTGTCCAAGAACTCATACATACGTTCGCCACGAAGAGTTACTTTCGCACCGATCGCAACACCCTCACGAAGACGGAAGCCGGCGATTGATTTCTTAGCTTTAGTGATAAGTGGTTTTTGACCTGAGATCAAAGCCAATTCTTGAGCAGCTTTCTCAAGGTTTTTAGCGTTAGAAACAGCGTCACCAACACCCATGTTCAAAACGATCTTATCAACTTTTGGCACAGCCATAACTGAAGAATAGTTAAATTGTTCAGTCAAAGCAGGAACTACTTCATTAAGATATTTTTCTTTTAAACGATTTGCCATTATACTTCTCCTTTCCTTCGTGATTAATCAAGCACTTCGCCTGATTTTTTGTTGTAGCGAACTTTTTTGCCGTCTACAAACTTGTAACCAACGCGTCCTGCAACACCATTTTTGTCAAGAACTTGAACGTTTGACACATGGATTGGAGCTTCTTTTTCAACGATAGCGCCTTGAGGGTTTTCGCTGTTTGGTTTTTGGTGTTTCTTAACGATGTTAACACCTTCAACAATAACTTTGTTTACTTTTGGAAGTGCTGTTACGACAACTGCTTCAACGCCTTTGTCTTTACCAGCGATTACGCGAACTTTATCGCCTTTTTTTACAAACATTTGATTTCTCCTATGATTTCTTACGCCCTAATGGGCACCCTGGTTAGTAATTTAACCAGGGGACTTAGTTTGTTTTCTAGTTTACTAAATCCGCCACAGACTTCGTTAGTTTGTTTTGATGTACCCAAGTACTATCTACAACAAACTGCCTAGTCTGTAACAAATTTCCTAAAACTATTTGATTAAAGTACTTCTGGTGCCAATGAAACGATTTTCATGAAACCGCCATCACGCAATTCGCGTGCCACTGGGCCAAAGATACGAGTTCCGCGAGGGTTTTTGTCTTCACGGATGATAACTGCAGCATTCTCATCGAATTTGATGTATGAACCATCAGCACGACGAGCACCTGTCTTAGTACGAACGATAACGGCTTTAACAACGTCACCTTTTTTAACCGCACCACCAGGAGTAGCTTGTTTTACTGAAGCAACGATGATGTCGCCGATGTTCGCGAATTTACGTCCTGAACCACCAAGAACTTTGATTGTCAAGATTTCACGTGCGCCACTGTTGTCAGCAACTTTCAAACGAGTTTCTGTTTGAATCATGTCAATTTTCTCCTTTCAGGTTGATTAAATGATAACTGCCTCTTCCACAACTTCTACAAGACGGAAACGTTTTGTAGCTGAAAGTGGGCGAGTTTCCATGATACGAACGATATCGCCTTCTTTAGCAACATTGTTTTCATCATGAGCTTTGTACTTTTTAGAGTAGTTAATACGTTTACCATAGACTGGGTGGTTACGTTTAGTTTCAACTACAACTGTGATTGTTTTGTCCATTTTGTCAGATACTACGCGTCCAACAAGAACTTTACGATTATTGCGTTCCATTGAAATTCTCCTTTCCCAATCTATTATTTAGTTTCAGATTGCACAGTCTTGATACGTGCAATTTGTTTCTTCACTTCGTTCAAACGAGCAGTTTGCTCAAGTTGACCAGCAGCAGCTTGGAAACGAAGTTCGAAGAGTTCTTTCTTCAATTCGTTTTCTTTCTTAGCAAGTTCTTCTTGAGAAAGGCCACGAAGTTCTTTTACAAAATCTTTAATTTCTTGAAGTTTCATGTCTTCTCCTTATTCTGCTTCACGTTTTACGAATTTAACTTTAACTGGCAATTTGTGACCAGCAAGGCGGAATGCTTCGCGTGCAATTTCTTCAGAAACGCCAGCTACTTCAAACATAACCTTACCGCGTTTAACTGGAGCTACCCAACCTTCAGGAGCACCTTTACCAGAACCCATACGTACACCGATAGCTTTAGCAGTGTATGATTTGTGTGGGAAGATCTTAATCCAAACTTTACCACCACGTTTCATGTAACGCGTCATAGCGATACGGGCAGCTTCGATTTGGCGGTTTGTAATCCATGAGCTAGTAGTTGCTTGAAGACCGTATTGACCAAAGTCTACTTGTTTTCCACCTTTAGCTTCACCGCGCATTTTTCCACGGAATTCACGACGGTGTTTTACACGTTTAGGTACTAACATTTGTTATTTACCTCCTTTAGTGTTTTTACGAGCTGGAAGAACTTCACCACGGTAGATCCATACTTTAACACCAAGTTTGCCGTAAGTTGTTAAAGCTTCTTCCCAAGCGTAGTCGATATCCGCACGAAGTGTATGAAGAGGAACAGTTCCTTCTGAGTAGCCTTCTGCACGGGCAATATCAGCACCGTTCAAACGACCAGAAACTTGTGTTTTGATACCTTTTGCACCAGCGCGCATTGCACGTTGGATAGCTTGTTTTTGAGCACGGCGGAATGCCACACGTTGCTCCAATTGACGAGCGATTGACTCACCAACAAGGTGTGCATCCAAATCAGGTTGTTTGATTTCGATGATGTTGATGTGTACTTGCTTACCAGTCAATTTGTTCAATTGAGCACGAAGTGCATCAACGTTGCTACCAGCTTTACCGATAACCATACCTGGCTTAGCAGTGTGGATAGAAACGATTACTTTATTTACAGCACGTTCGATTTCGATTGTTGATGTTGATGCATCAGCCAATTCTTTTTTGATAAAGTTGCGGATTGCAAGATCTTCATGAAGGTAATCCGCGTATTCTTTTTCAGCATACCATTTAGCATCCCAATCACGGATGATGCCAACACGCATACCAATTGGATGTACTTTTTGACCCACGTTTTTACCTCCTTATTTCTCTGCCACAACTACAGTGATGTGAGCTGTGCGTTTGTTGATTGGTGAAGCTGAACCTTTCGCACGTGGACGGAAACGTTTCAACGTTGGTCCTTCGTTTGCGAATGCTTCGCTGACTACCAAGTTAGCTTTTTCCAAACCAAAGTTGTTTTCAGCGTTAGCGATTGCTGAGTTCAAAACTCCCTCGATAATGCCTGCAGCTTTGTTTGGTGTGAATTTCAAGATTGCGATTGCGTCTGCTACGCTTTTGCCACGGATGTTATCCAAGACAAGACGTGATTTACGAGGTGAAACACGTACTGTGCGAGCAGTTGCTTTAGCTGAAGTAATTTCTGCCATTGTGTTTTCCTCCTAAATTATTTACGACGAGTTTTCTTGTCGTCAGCAGCATGACCTTTGTAAGTACGAGTTGGTGCAAATTCACCAAGTTTGTGACCTACCATGTCTTCTTGAATGTATACAGGTACGTGTTTACGTCCATCGTAAACTGCGATTGTATAACCGATGAAACTTGGGAAAATCGTTGAACGACGTGACCAAGTTTTAATTACTTTTTTCTTTTCGTCGTTTGCTTGAGCTTCAACTTTTTTCATCAAATGCTCATCGACGAAAGGTCCTTTTTTAAGACTACGTCCCATTTTAGTGTGTTCTCCTTTAAAATATGTACCACAGCGGCTTGTCCGCAAAATAGCGGACTACCGAGTTGGCGGATGATATAGAATGCTAAGCAACTAAGAATAGATTATTTTTGGTTGCGACGACGAACGATAAGTTTGTCAGATTTAGCTTTCTTGTTACGAGTTTTCAAACCAAGAGCTGGTTTGCCCCATGGTGTAGATGGTGCTTTACGACCGACTGGTGCTTTACCTTCACCACCACCGTGTGGGTGATCGTTAGGGCTCATTACAGAACCGCGAACTGTTGGACGGATACCTTTCCAACGGCTACGACCTGCTTTACCAAGGTTAACAAGGCCATGTTGTTCGTTACCTACAGTACCAACAGTAGCACGGCAAGTACCAAGGATCATACGAACTTCACCTGATTGAAGGCGAACAAGAACGTATTTACCTTCTTGACCAAGAACCTGTGCAGATGCACCAGCAGCACGAACCAACTCACCACCGCGACCTGGTTTCAACTCGATGTTGTGAACAACAGTACCGACTGGGATGTTTGCAAGTGGAAGTGCGTTCCCAACTTTGATATCTGCTTCTGGACCTGAAACGATGCGTTGACCAACTTCAAGACCTTTAGGAGCAATGATGTAAGCTTTAACACCGTCTGTGTAGTGTACAAGAGCGATGTTTGCTGAACGGTTTGGATCGTACTCGATAGTTTTAACGATTGCTTCAACGCCATCTTTGTTACGTTTGAAGTCTACCAAACGGTAGAAACGTTTGTGACCGCCACCTTGGTGACGAACAGTGATGCGACCGTTGTTGTTACGACCAGCTTTGCTCTTCAAAGCAACAAGCAAGCTTTTTTCTGGAGTGCTTGTTGTGATTTCAGCGAAGTCCAAAGAAGTCATGTTACGACGGCCATTTGTCGTTGGTTTATAAACTTTAATACCCACGTTAATTCCTCCTTTGATTATTCAGCGTCAGCTGTAGCGAACAATTCGATCGCTTTTGAATCAGCAGCCAATGTAATGATTGCTTTTTTCACTTTGTTTGTGCGACCTACATAACGACCTACGCGTTTTGTTTTAGGTTTCACGTTAATTGTGTTAACATTTGCAACTTTAACACCCTCGAATGCAGCTTCAACAGCTTGCTTGATCAAGAGTTTGTGCGCACGAGTGTCAACTTCAAATACATACTTGCCTGCTTCGAGTTGGCCCATTGAGCTTTCTGTGATGACAGGTTTTTTGATAACATCATACAAATTCATTATGCAAGAACCTCCTCAATTTTAGAGATAGCTGCTTGAGTTACAAGAAGTTTGTCTGCATTTGCGATGTCAAGTACGCTTGCAGTTGTTGCAGTTGCAACTTTAACTCCTGGGATGTTACGAGCAGAAAGAGCTGCGAATTCGTTGCCTTCTTCAAGAATAACAAGGACTTTAGAATCAATGCTCAATGCTGCAAGCACTTTTGCAAATTCAGCAGTTTTTGGAGCTGTGAATTCAAGTGAGTTAACAGCTACAAATTTATTTTCAGCAACTTTTTCTGAGTAAACAGATTTAAGCGCCAAGCGACGAACTTTTTGTGGAAGTTTGTAGGCGTATGAACGTGGAGTTGGTCCGAAGACTACGCCACCGCCACGCCATTGTGGTGAACGGATAGAACCTTGACGAGCACGTCCAGTTCCTTTTTGACGCCATGGTTTGCGTCCGCCACCTGAGACTGCTGAACGGTTTTTAACTGCGTGAGTACCTTGACGAAGGCTAGCACGTTGGCTGATGATCACATCAAATACAACTGCTTGGTTTGGCTCGATACCAAAGATCGCATCGTTAAGAACTACTTCACCAGCTTGTTTACCAGTTTGGTCAAATAATGTTACGTTTGCCATTTCGACTGATTTCCCCTTTCCTTATTATTTACCAGCTTTAACTGCTGACTTGATAGTGATAAGAGATTTCTTAGCACCTGGTACGTTACCTTTGATAAGGATAACATTCTTTTCTGGAACAACTTGTACAACTTCAAGGTTTTGAATTGTTACACGGTTGCCGCCCATGCGACCTGCAAGGTTTTTACCTTTGAATACACGGTTAGGTGCAACAGGACCCATAGAACCTGGACGACGGTGGTAACGAGAACCGTGAGCCATAGGACCACGTGATTGACCATGGCGTTTGATAACACCTTGGAAACCTTTACCTTTAGATGTACCAGTTACATCAACAACATCACCAGCGGCGAAAGTTTCAACTGTAATTTCTTGTCCAACTTCCAAGCCTTCAATGTTTTTGAATTCACGAATGAAGCGCTTAGGAGCTGTGTTAGCTTTAGCTACATGGCCTTTGGCAGGTTTGTTGCTCAACACTTCACGTTTGTCATCAAAACCAACTTGAACTGCTGCATAACCATCAGTTTCAACTGTTTTCACTTGAAGAACAACGTTTGGAGTTGCTTCGATGACAGTAACAGGGATAAATTCACCAGATTCAGTGAAGATTTGAGTCATTCCCACTTTTTTCCCTAAGATTCCTTTTGTCATGAGAAAAATATTCCTTTTCTTATTTTATAGTTAAAAAGTTTTTAACGAGCGTTTTTCATGCTCAAATCAAGATTCTGAGTTTTGCTCGCAACTTGATTACAATTTGATTTCTACGTTTACACCACTTGGAAGATCCAATTTCATCAACGCATCAACTGTTTTTTGAGTTGGGTTAACGATGTCGATCAAACGTTTGTGTGTACGCATTTCGAACTGCTCACGAGAGTCTTTATACTTGTGAGTCGCACGGATGATTGTGTAGAGGCTACGTTCTGTTGGAAGCGGAACTGGACCTGCTACTTGAGCACCTGTACGTGTTGCAGTTTCAACGATTTTTGCAGCTGCTGTATCAAGTGTACGGTGTTCGTACGCTTTCAAGCGGATGCGGATTTTTTTGTTTGCCATCTTTTTCTCCTTTTCGTCTATTTAACATAATAGGCTAGCTCCACAAGAAAACCAACACGAGTCGCGTGGCAATGCAACCGAGCGTGTCGCAACCTCTTGCATCAAAGCTACAGCCGTAATTTTTACGGCACTAGAACATTCTATCAGATTATATTTCTCATTGCAAGAGTTTTTACTCAAAAATTCAAAAAATCCCAAAACTTTTATTTCAGGATTCTTCATTACTTCTATCCATTATGTCTAATATGACCAAAATATTTTTATCAGCCAGTAGACACCTCTCTAATTCCTCACTCAGCCTCTTATTTCTTTCTGTAGAACTATCTTTCATCTAGCCTCCCTTTTGATTTTCTGGCTCATGATTCATCCCTCGCCTTGCTGTTTCTTAACTCGGGCTAAAACAGTCTCCCCCCAGATTACTTCACTCCACCGGACCTCAATTCGCTCTTTGATTTTCAGCTCATAATAAAAAGGCCCACTGAACCTTTTTATTCCTCTTCCATAAAGCTGTTAAAGACTTCTTCAATCATATCCCATTCTGCTGTTGCGTCTTCTGGGATAGGTTGCAAATCGCCTTCCGTGCCATTCTCATTCTCAATGTATGAGTAGGCTTGGATTTCAACTTCTCCGTTCTCATCTTCTTCTGCACTTGCAGGAATCAAGAGAACATAGTTCTTACCAAACTCTTCTTGACCATCAATCGTCAATAAGATTTCAAAAAGTGTTTCGTTACCTTGGTCGTCTACCAAAGTAATCAATTCACGTTCGTCGTGATTGTGGTCGTGTTCATGGTCATGATGATGTGCCATTAGAATCTCCTTTAAAATGTTCTATCTAAATAATTTTGTAAAATCAGCTGAGCTGCTAATTTATCAATAACTTTCTTGCGTTTTCCTCGGCTGATATCCGCTTGCTCAATCAGCATCCGTTCTGCTGCAACAGTTGTTAAACGTTCATCCTGATAATCAACTGGAAGTTTATAACGCTCAGTCAATAAATCACCGTAAGCTTGACTAGCTTCCACACGTGGACCACTAGTATTATTCATATTCTTCGGCAAGCCTACAACAAATTTATCAACCTTGTACTGTTCTACAAGTTCGGTCAAACGCTCCAGACCGAATTCGCCCTTTTCTTCATCGATTGGGATGATTTCCAACCCTTGGGCCGTGAAGCCTAACGGATCTGAAATGGCTACACCAACTGTCTTGGAACCGACGTCTAATCCCATTATTCTCATTAGAGGTCAATCCCATTCCCTTTCAAATAGTAGCGCACCAATTCTTCAATGATTTCATCTCGTTCATGCTTACGAATCTGATTGCGGGCATCATTATAGCGAGGAATATAAGCAGGGTCCCCACTTAATACATAGCCAATGATTTGGTTAATCGGATTATAGCCCTTTTCCTCTAGCGAACGATAAACACTAGTCAATGTTTTGCTGATTTCTTGTTTATCTGTGTCATCTAGGCGAAAACGAACGGTTTCTTCGGTAAATCCCATACTTACACCTTCTTTCCCTATTTTTTACATTATATCACAAATTTTAATTATTCTCAAAAAATGCGCAAAAAGAACCCCAAAAGAGTCCTTTTGTACATCTTATAGAGCTGCTCTCATACGAGCTTGAGCATTTTCAACATTGCGCACTGCACGTGGCAAGAAAGCGCGTATATCATCTTCTTTATAGCCCACTTGAAGTCGTTTCTCATCAATCAAGATTGGACTCTTCAAAATACGTGGGTTAGAGGTAATTAAATCAATGACCTCATTCACACTCAACTCTTCAATATCAAAGTCCAGACTCTTTGCATAACGGTTTTTTGACGATACGATACTTGCAATACCATTCTCTGTTTTTGTTAAGATGTTTAGGATTTCTTCCTTAGTAATGGCTTCCTTCGCAAGATTATGCTCATTATAAGATAATTGGTGAGCATTTAACCAATTTTTCGCTTTCTTACAAGAAGTACAACTAGATACAGTATAAATTTTAATCATGTAGTCACTCCTTTGCTACATTTTATTAAGCACATTATAGACTATTATATCATAAATTCCCTCGGTCTGCAGACCTATTTTTTAAAAAAACTTTAAATTTTGGGGTAAAAATTCGGTTTTTATTAGAAAAAAGCCTGGAATCTCCCAATGTCATTAAGTTAAGCATTTAAGCAGCTAAAGAAACTATTCCCGTCTGAGCAGTTCATGACAAAACGGGAATAGTTTTTGTATTTAGGGCGCACAAAAAGGAAGTTTTTAACCCAATTTTTTAA
>NZ_JAOTGB010000030.1:0-17278 GCF_044427425.1 Streptococcus sp. 2018WUSS126
GAGAGTTAAGTGTTTGTTTTTCATTGTCGATTACCAACTTGTCCCATAGTAAGTTCTACCTTATTTCTTTGTCTCATTCTAGTTTCCAGTTTTTAAGACAGACTAGAACTTACTTTGGGAATTTACTGTTTGAAAAAATGTTTAAAAAATTTTAAAAAATAGGATAAAAGTCTTGCATTATTGAAAATACTATGTTATGATAATTGAGGTTTGAAAAAACTGACCTAAGACAGTAGGGGAGCTGGACTCATAAACATCCTACCGAGGCACAAAACGATTATTGAGATAAACGTATTTGTACTTTCGTGTCTAGGTTTAGGTGCGATTTTTTTGTGCCTAGCCCAAAATAAAAACGGAGGTAAAAAAATGAGTGAAGCTATTATCGCTAAAAAAGCGGAATTAGTAAATGCCGTTGCTGAGCAAATGAAAGCTGCAACATCTATCGTTGTTGTAGACGCTCGTGGTTTGACAGTAGAACAAGATACAGTTCTTCGTCGTAACTTGCGTGGTGCAGAAGTTGAGTACAAAGTTATCAAAAACTCAATCTTGCGTCGTGCTGCTGAGCAAGCTGGTCTTGAAGGTCTTGCAGAATTGTTTGTAGGTCCATCTGCAGTTGCATTCTCAAACGATGCAGTTGCTCCAGCTAAAACAATTTACGATTTCGCGAAAACTGCTGATGCTCTTGAAATCAAAGGTGGAGCTGTAGAAGGTAAAGTTTCTTCTAAAGAAGAAATCGAAGCACTTGCTACATTGCCAAACCGCGAAGGCATGCTTTCTATGTTGCTTTCTGTACTTCAAGCGCCAGTTCGCAACGTTGCATACGCTGTCAAAGCTGTTGCAGAAAAAGAAGACGCAGCTTAATGCGTCAGAGCGTAGCTGCTTAGTGCTACAAACTATTTAAAAACCTAAATTGGAGGAAAATCACAATGGCATTGAACATTGAAAACATTATTGCTGAAATTAAAGAAGCTACTATCCTTGAGCTTAACGACCTTGTTAAAGCTATCGAAGAAGAATTTGGTGTAACTGCAGCTGCTCCTGTAGCTGTTGCTGCAGCTGGTGGTGCTGCTGAAGAAGCTAAAGATTCATTCGACGTTGAATTGACATCTGCTGGCGACAAAAAAGTTGGCGTTATCAAAGTTGTACGTGAAATCACTGGTCTTGGTCTTAAAGAAGCTAAAGAGCTTGTTGACGGTGCACCAGCTATGGTTAAAGAAGGCGTTGCAACTGCAGAAGCTGAAGAAATCAAAGCTAAATTGGAAGAAGCAGGCGCTTCAGTTACTCTTAAATAAGAGTCACATCATAATTAGATTGCGGAATCCCTATTTACCAGTCTTTGAGAGCGATAAGCGATTGAAAGAAACTGATAAATTGATTTGGTTTCCTGCCAAAAATCCTGCCAAAAATTCTTTGGCAGGATTTTTGTTTTAATAAATTTTCGGGGGTAGACATTAAATTGTCTGCCCCTTTTTTTGCGTTTTGGAGGTAATTATGCAAAAGTATGAACAATCATCACGTCAAATGGTGATGTGTCATCTCGCGTCTATCTTGGGAGTTGATATTGAGAAAGCAACTTAGCTAATTGATGAAATGGAACAAGTAGGTTTAATCCGATTTGATGAATTTGGAAATGTTGGAATATTAGTCTTGGAGGGACAATCATGAAACGTATTACCGCTAATCAGTATCAGACATCAGAGCGATATTATAAACTCCCTAAAGTTTTGTTTGAGAGTGAACGGTATAAGGATATGAAACTGGAGGTTAAGGTAGCCTACGCGGTTTTAAAAGATCGGTTGGAGTTGTCTTTGAGTAAAGGCTGGATTGATGAGGATGGGGCAATTTATTTGATTTATTCCAATTCAAATCTGATGGCACTTTTAGGCTGTTCAAAGTCAAAATTACTCTCTATCAAGAAAACCTTACGTGAATATGGCTTAATTGATGAAGTCCAACAGTCTTCTAGTGAAAAAGGTCGAATGGCAAATAAAATTTACTTGGGGGAATTAGAACATGAACCTACCCCAGTCTCCGATTCAAACGGGGCTAGTGTTAAAAAAACACCAGGGGGGTCTCAAAGAAAGACGGGGCCGGTCTTAAATTCAGCCCCTAGTGAGACTGAAGGAAGTGAGACTAAATATAGTGAAACTGAAGGGAGTGATTTTCTTATTGAGGACGAGGAGGAGAGCCAACTAGTAGATGACAAACAAGAAGAAAACTATTCTTCAAAAGTCGATGCCGTGACCAAGTACGATCGAGACTATATTTGGGGTTTGGTTCATGACCAGTTAAGACAGACAGGTCTATCTCAGTCGGCTAGTGACTATGCCATGATCTATTTTGGTGATCGTTATCAGTACGCATTGGAACATATGCGATTTGCTCGGTCAGCGGAAGTGATAGCTGAATACGTGTTTAATGGTGTGCTGTCAGAATGGACCAAGCAACTGAGACGACAAGAAGTAAAGGGAGGTGATTAAGATGATTTGGTGGATACTAGGTGGAATCTATTTGATTTCAATCATCATTTTGATTGTTGAAATCATCCGTGCACCAGAAATGGATGATCATATATAGGCAAGAGTTTTACAAGTGTAAGGCTCTTTTTATTTGGAAAGAGAGGAAAAATGAAGTTTTTAGATTTATTTGCTGGGATAGGTGGTTTTAGGCTAGGAATGGAATCACAGGGCCATGATTGTTTGGGCTTTTGTGAAATTGATAAATTCGCTAGAACATCCTACAAAGCCATGTTTAACACAGAAGGAGAAATAGAATACCATGACATTAAAGAGGTCACAGACCATGACTTTAGACAATTTAGAGGGCAAGTGGAGGTTATCTGCGGGGGATTTCCTTGCCAAGCTTTTTCACTCGCAGGAAGACGACTGGGATTTGAAGATACTCGAGGGACTCTCTTTTTTGAGATTGCTCGAGCGGCCAAACAAATCCAACCACGTTTTCTATTTTTGGAAAACGTCAAAGGCCTACTCAATCACGACAAGGGACGGACGTTCTCCACAATCCTCTCCACGCTGGATGAATTGGGGTATGATGTCGAATGGCAGGTGCTTAACAGTAAGGACTTCCAAGTCCCGCAAAACAGAGAACGGGTCTTTATTATCGGACATTCTAGAAGATACCGTTCCAGATTCTTATTTCCTCTCAGAAGAGAAAACAGCCCAGCTCATCTTGAAAGGCTAGGGAATATCAATCCCTCTAAACGTGGTTTGAATGGTGAAGTCTATCTGACGAGTGGACTTGCTCCTACACTAACGAGAGGTAAAGGAGAGGGGGCAAAAATCGCCATTCCAGTCTTAACACCAGATAGACTTGAAAAACGGCAACATGGAAGACGCTTTAAGGATAACCAAGACCCTATGTTCACTTTGACCAGTCAAGACAGACATGGTGTTGTCGTCGCTGGAAATCTGCCGACTAGCTTTGACCAGACTGGAAGAGTATTTGACATTTCTGGCTTGTCACCGACCTTGACCACCATGCAGGGTGGAGATAAGGTTCCAAAGATTTTGCTGAGGGAGGAACTGCCATTTCTGAAAATCAAGGAAGCCACAAAAACAGGCTACGCAAAGGCAACTCTTGGAGACTCTGTCAATCTGGCTTATCCAGACTCAACCAAACGTAGGGGACGTGTGGGAAAGGGAATATCCAATACTCTAACGACTTCAGACAATATGGGAGTGGTGGTCGCTGCTCTGGAATATCAACAGGATAAGTGGTATGAAGTCACAGGCATTGTCTTAGACGGAAAACTCTATCGCCTAAGAATTAGACGACTGACACCAAGAGAGTGTTTCAGACTTCAAGGATTTCCTGATTGGGCTTATGAAAGAGCAGAAAGTGTTTCCAGTAAGAGCCAACTATACAAACAGGCCGGCAACAGCGTGACTGTCACAGTTATTGAAGCCATTGCCAGAAAATTTAGAAGAATGGAAGAGGAAGAAAAACATGAACCTACTACATAAGAAAAGTATCCTAGATTGTACTGAATTAGAGGAACGTATTCACCAAGTTGAAACCAATCAGTTACTGCAAAAGATACTATCACTCCCCAATTTTGATTGTGACTTTGAGGTAACTTTTGAAGATGATTACCACAAAGAGATGAATGATCCCCTATTCTACGAATCCAATCTTCATCGGATTTCGGATTTTTTGGAAACGAGGGACATTATAAATGGAGTGGATACCCTATTGACTGAAGACAATCATCTGGCTTTTCGTGCCTTTGGTCAACACTATACTGCAGAAGGAAAAGATGGCATACTGACAACATTGATAACTGTTAAGTGCTTCGGTGAAGGACGGATGCCTATTGACATGAGTCGCTATTTCTCAACTCCTGAACCAACAGTTGAAAATAGCCTAACCCTATAAGGAGGAGCCTATGCTTGAGGTATATCTAGGAAATAATACCAATAAAAATCAAGACTTACTAGCCATTTTGACGACCTATGGTGTGGCTTATCGTTGTACAAAAGCGTGTGATGTAAACCGTGAAATCTTACTGTCACTCTTTGCCAAAACTACGGATTGTTTTGAGTTACTCTCGCCACGATTTCTTCGCTTTAAACGTCAATATTCGATAAGTTTGAATGAAATGATTCAGCTTATTCTCCAAAAACCAGACCAAAACCTTCGTCTGCCTCTCATTGTCTGCCAGAATCATGTCTATCCAGCTATTGGGTTAGATGAAGTGCGAACCTTTCTTCCCAGACAGGTAAAAGAAGAGCAGTTTCAGGCCAGCCTGATGAAACAAGTGACAAGGTAGGTGGATAGATGAATGAACGATTTTGGGACAATTTAGAGATCATACTCTCAGAAAGAGACCTCACTTGGGCAGAACTAGCTCGCAAAGTATTCAAAGGTCAATATGTTTATCCAAGTGAGTTTAATCGCCTCTATCAAAAATTACGGCATTACAAATCCAATCGTCTAATGCCACAGACAAGATGGGTTGAGCGAATCGTTCTAGTCTTAGATATTGATTATGAAGATTTATTCAAGAGGTGACAATGATAAGGATAGTGTTGTTTTATCTAGCCATACAGCTTAACGGTCTTCTTGTGAGTTTATACCTGCATGACTATATGACGATTAAGGTCTTAATCCTGCTACAAATGCTTCTTTTAGGAGTAGCTTGTCTAGAGATTACTCATCACAAAACTGTTCAAGCAAAAAATATAACCTTACAAAATCGCCTAAGATGGTTGCTTCTTGGCTTTGCGTGTATGGTTGCTTTTGCAGTCTTAATTAGTTTTCTTTTTCCAGTTCAGACTAGGAATCAATCGGTACTAGTTGAAGTAGGAAAGCGGGTTCCTCATCTTATCTTTTTATTGTTTCTGGTCAATGCAAGTGTCCTTGAAGAGGTAGTTTATAGGCAACTGCTGTGGGGAAAATTGACATTCCCTTTTGTACAAATAGGAGTGACCAGTTTTCTATTTGCTCTAGCCCATGGACCAAATCAGTTAGGGAGTTGGCTCATGTATAGCTGTCTGGGCTTGACCTTGGCTGTTGTTCGATTGAAAACAGATTGTCAGACGGTAATCGCCTTACATCTTGCTTGGAATATTCTTGTTTATGTAGTGTCTATTCTGTGATACCAAAATCAAGAGTGCTTCCGTATTATGGAAGCACCTTATGTTTGATAGGGAATCGAAAGAAGAGGAGGTCACCATGTCATCTGAACAACAAGAACGTCAAGCGATGCAATACGTGGAAAGAAGTAGTTTATTGACTGTTAGAACCCTCTTAAAGCTCTTAGAATGGTCGGCTAGACAAGCTTTAGCTCAAGATTCAGCTTATAAGATTGGGGTTCAAAAACTGGAAGAACTCCTTCAAAGCCCTTACGCAATTGAAGCGATTGATGTTAGTAAAGACATCCTAGATAAGCCAATTGATGTTGAGAAATTTAAGGAGTTGATGGAGTCGGAAAAACTGCCGATTGCTATTAGTTGGCAAAAAGACTATCTCTACTTTTATGCTAAAGATAAGACCTTGCTGGACCATCACTTAGATGAATTATTAAAGAAACTGATGTCTAATCCAGAAAAGTTACAAGGGCTAACTTTTGACAAAACCTTGGACCAAGAGATTGAATTGGCCAAAGAGAAAATAAAAGTGACAGAACCTTCGGCAGTCAGAACCAAGGAGGTGACCTTGTAATGTATTCCAGGCAAAAAGCATTTGTCTTTGGACTCTTGGGTCTCGCCTTTGGCTATTTCTGCCATCGTCTAACCCTACTCTATGATAGTTTAACCAATGCCCCACCTATGGAACGTTTAGCCTATATCTTAGGGGAAGGGCTACATCAAGTCTTCAATCCTCTATGGCAATTTACCTTTACTCAAAAATCTCTTCTTGCCTTTATCCTTGGGGTTCTAACGATGATGTTAGTCTATCTTTATGTATCGACAGGACAGAAGGTCTATCGAGAAGGGGAAGAATACGGTTCTGCACGATTTGGAACCAGTAAGGAAAAGCGATTCTTTTACAGTAAGAATCCTTTCAATGACACGATTTTGGCTCGTGATGTCCGTCTAACCTTATTGGAAAAGAAGAAGCCCCAGTTTGACCGAAATAAAAACTTGATTGTCATTGGGGGTTCTGGTGCAGGTAAGACCTTTCGTTTTGTTAAACCCAACCTTATCCAACTTAACTGTTCCAATATTGTCGTAGATCCTAAAGACCATTTGGCTGAGAAGACAGGTAAACTCTTTTTGGAAAACGGTTATCAGGTCAAGGTTTTAGATCTGGTTAATATGACCAATTCAGATGGTTTTAATCCCTTTCGTTATGTAGAAACAGAGAATGATTTGAACCGCATGTTAACGGTCTATTTTAATAATACCAAGGGAAATGGTTCTCGCAGTGATCCATTTTGGGATGAGGCTTCCATGACATTGGTGAGAGCTATTGCCTCTTATTTGGTGGATTTTTACAATCCTCCAGGAAGTTCCAAGCAAGAGCGGGAATCAAGACGTAAGCGTGGCCGTTATCCAGCCTTTTCAGAGATTGGGAAACTCATCAAACTCTTATCAAAGGGAGAAAATCAGGACAAAAGTGTACTTGAAGTCTTGTTTGAAGACTACGCTAAGAAATATGGTCACGAGAACTTTACCATGCGAAATTGGGCGGATTTCCAAAACTATAAGGATAAGACGTTGGATTCGGTGATTGCGGTCACAACAGCTAAATTTGCCCTTTTTAATATCCAATCAGTGATTGATTTGACGCAAAGAGACACTATGGATTTGAAAACGTGGGGCACTCAAAAGACCATGGTCTATCTTGTTATTCCAGACAATGATACGACCTTTCGTTTCCTATCAGCTTTGTTTTTCTCTACGGTTTTCTCCACTTTGACCAGACAGGCTGATGTTGACTTTAAAGGGAAACTGCCGATTCATGTTAGAAGCTATCTGGATGAGTTTGCGAATGTCGGAGAAATCCCAGACTTTGCCGAACAAACCTCAACAGTTCGCTCTAGGAATATGAGTCTAGTTCCAATCTTGCAAAATATTGCCCAACTCCAAGGACTTTATAAGGAAAAAGAAGCTTGGAAAACCATTTTGGGGAACTGTGACAGCCTCCTCTATCTGGGTGGAAATGACGAAGAAACTTTCAAATTCATGAGTGGACTTCTAGGCAAACAAACTATCGATGTCAGAAGTACCAGTCGTTCATTTGGTCAGACTGGCTCAAGTTCTACCTCTCACCAGAAAATTGCCCGTGACTTGATGACAGCAGATGAAGTAGGAAATATGAAACGAGATGAATGTCTCGTACGCATTGCAGGAGTTCCTGTTTTTCGGACCAAGAAATATTTCCCACTCAAACACAAACATTGGAAGTTGCTCGCTGATAAGGAAACCGATGACCGTTGGTGGAACTATCACATCAATCCCTTGGCTAAAGAGGAAGAATTGGACTTGTCAGACTATCAAATAAGGGATTTAAGCACTGAAACATCACTACATTAATAGAAATGAGGAAAAATATGAATCAAAAACTAACAGGCTTTGTATACGGAGTGGACGCCAGCTCCATGTTCTTCCAAGCCATGTCTCTATTACAAAAAGGCTTAATTGCAGTAGGAGCCTTTCTTGTTGTTATGGGCATTATCAACATTTCAACCAACATTAAAGATGGTGGGCCAGGTGTCCGAAATGCCATTCTAGAAATTGTTGGTGGGGTCATGGTGGGAGCCGCAGGTGCTTTTGTGACACAGATTACCATTTAGAGGAGGTCAGGATATGACATGATAAAGAATGTAATGTCACCTTTTGTATTTCTAGCCTCTGAAAAAGTATCTAGCGATAGCCTTTTTGAAGGGTTTCAAGTGGATTTAGAATCAACCGCCAACTTGGTTAAATCACTGGCAGACTTTAACCCGACAGTTTGGTCTTACATGACAGCCATTACCAAGGGGATTATGCAGCCCTTGGGAGTAGCTATTCTAGCAGTTGTTCTTGTACTTGAATTTTCAAAAATGGCCAAGAAAATCGCCAACTCAGGTGGTGCGATGACTTTTGAAGCCATGGCACCTATGATTGTCAGCTACATTATGGTTGCGGTCGTGATTACCAATACGACGGTTATTGTGGAAGCCATTATTGCCATTGCCTCTTATATTATTGAACAAGTGGCAGGGCTTGTCACGAATGGTGGTGCTAATTACGATACCATCACAGGCATCAAGGGATCTGGAATTGTAGGAAAAATGATTATTGGCTTTTTTGCGATTCTCATTTGGTTGGTACGAATGGCCAGTATCATGGTTGTCAATATCTTGATTACCATTCGCTTTATCCAACTCTATCTGATGATACCTTTTGCCCCTGTTACTATTCCAACCTTCCTCAGTGATGACTGGAGAAGTGTTGGGATTGGCTACCTTAAGAACATCATGGTCTATGCCGTTCAAGGTATTTTGATTTTTCTAATCGTATCTCTTGTTCCCTTGTTTGAATCGGCTGGAAAGATTGCCGTATCAAATGGAGCTGGAGTTATGGAATCACTCGCCATTATGTTTGGTGGCTTGGTACAGGCCATCTTGTTAATCATTGCCTTAGTTGGCAGTCAACGAACCGCCCGAAGTATTTTGGGGATGTGAGAGTAGGATAGCTTAAACAGTCCAGTGGACTGTTTAAGGTTGTTCCTTGGAAATCGAAGAGGAACAAAGAACTGCTTTGTAGTCGATTACGTCGTCCTACCTCCGTAAGGACGACTAGAACTGTCATAGCTAGGAACTAGCGTAGAGAGTTCAGACGTCTACTGCGTCAAAATCATGAAGCAATTCAAACTGGACTGAGATTTTCATCTTAGTCCTTTTATCAAAGAAGGAGCAATTAATTATGAACACACGTGTCTTTAAGGACATCTCAAAGGTTCAACACAGGGCATGGCTGGGATTCACAACTAGACAGGTTATTTTTGTATTTCCAGCCGTCGCCCTAACCATTTTGGTATTGGGCTTGAACCTATTTTACTGGCAATTTGGGGATTGGTTTGTCTATGGTTTTGTTTTTAGCTTTACCATTCCACTCATGTTATTTGGGGTCTACCGACCCAATGATTTACCATTTGAAATCTATCTCAAGTACCGATTTCATTATGAACTGACAGTACCAGATCGTACATTTACTGGAAGAAAAGGAGACCAACGTGAAAAAATTAAAACACTCAATGAAACCAAAGACCTCTTCTAATGACAAAAAGCAAAAGACGAAAACACAGAAGCAGGAGATTAGACCTTCTACCGTAAATACGTTAGCCTATCAAGGGCTTTTTCAGAATGGACTTATGCAAGTCAGTCCAAGCTATTTCTCACAAACCTATCTCTTAGGAGATGTTAATTATCAAACAGTTGGCTTAGATGATAAAGGAGCTATTGTTGAAAAATACTCCGATTTAATCAATTCACTGGATGATAAGACCAATTTCCAACTGACCATTTTCAATCAAAAGGTCAATTTGGAAAAATTCCGTAAGAGTATTCTCTATCCCTTACAGGAAGATGGGTTTGATGCTTATCGTGATGAATTAAATCACATGATGGATGCCAACTTAGAGGCGGGTGAGAACAACTTTTCAGCTGTCAAGTTTCTTTCATTTGGCAAGAGCGACCAAACACCAAAACTAGCTTTTCGTTCTTTGTCACAGATTGGGGAATATTTCAAAAGTGGCTTTTCAGAGATTGATGTATCTCTTGGTCTGCTTGGTGGAGAGGAGCGAGTGAATATCCTTGCGGATATGTTACGAGGTGAAAATCATTTACCGTTCTCTTACAAGGATTTAACCCTGTCAGGTCAATCCACCAAACACTTTATTGCCCCAACCTACCTTTCCTTTAAACATAAGAATCATATTGAATTGGACAATCGATTATTACAGATTGTTTATGTTCGTGACTATGGTATGGAGCTAGGGGATAAATTTATTAGAGACCTCATGCAGTCAGATTTGGAAGTGATGATTAGCCTACATGCCAAAGGCTCAACTAAGTCTGAAACCATGACCAAGCTGCGAACCAAGAAGACCTTGATGGAATCGCAAAAAATTGGGGAACAACAAAAGATGGCTCGGACAGGAATCTATTTGGAGAAGGTTGGCCATGTTCTTGAAAACAACATCGATGAAGCTGAAGCACTTCTTCAAACCATGACCCAAACAGGAGATAAACTGTTTGACACCGTATTTCTGATTGGCATTCTGGCGGATACTGAAGACCAACTCAAACAATCTCTTGATATTATCAAGCAAGTGGCGGGGTCTAATGATATGATTATTGACAATTTGACCTATATGCAAGAAGCTGCTTTTAATAGTCTCTTGCCATTTGGGAAGAACTATCTTGAAGGTGTTTCTCGGTCTCTATTGACTTCAAACATTGCCGTGAATGCACCTTGGACTTCCGTTGATATTCAGGACAAGGGTGGGAAATTTTATGGCATTAATCAGATTTCAAGTAATATCATCAGTATTGACCGTGGCAAGTTAAATACTCCGTCAGGTTTGATTTTAGGGACTTCTGGATCTGGAAAAGGGATGGCGACAAAACATGAAATCATCTCTACTAAGCTCAAGGAAGCAGATTGCGATACTGAAATTATTATTGTTGACCCAGAAAATGAGTACAGTATTATCGGTCAAGCCTTTGGTGGAGAGAGTATTGATATTGCCCCAGATTCTACTACCTTCTTAAACGTCCTCGATCTATCCGATGAGAATATGGATGAGGATCCAGTCAAGGTCAAGTCAGAATTTCTCTTGTCTTGGATAGGAAAGCTCTTGGACCGCAAAATGGATGGTCGTGAGAAGTCCTTGATTGACCGTGTGACACGACTCACCTATAAGCATTTTGACACACCATCATTGGTCGAATGGGTTTTTGTCTTATCTCAACAACCTGAACAGGGAGCTAAGGACTTGGCACTGGATATGGAACTCTATGTGGAAGGGTCGCTGGATATTTTCTCACATCGGACCAATATCAAAACAGACAGTCATTTCCTGAATTACAATGTCAAAAAACTAGGTGATGAATTAAAACAAATTGCCCTCATGGTTATCTTTGACCAAATTTGGAATCGGGTGGTAAAAAATCAAAAACTAGGGAAGAAAACCTGGATTTACTTTGATGAAATGCAGCTTCTTTTATTGGACAAATATGCCTCTGATTTCTTCTTTAAACTCTGGAGTCGTGTCCGTAAGTATGGGGCGATACCAACTGGCATTACTCAAAATGTGGAGACGCTCCTTCTGGATGCCAATGGTAGACGTATTATTGCTAATAGCGAGTTTATGATTCTATTAAAACAGGCTAAGAGCGATCGCGAAGAATTGGTGCATATGCTTGGACTTTCCAAGGAACTGGAGAAATACTTGGTCAATCCTGAAAAGGGGGCTGGACTTATCAAGGCTGGTTCCACCGTTGTCCCATTTAAAAATAAGATTCCACAACACACCAAGCTCTTTGACATCATGAGTACAGACCCTGAAAAAATGAGGACATGAGATGAAAGAGGATAAAAAGGTAGTCAAACAAGCCAGGCAAAACTTTCGAAGCAACTTAAAATCAGCTCGTATGCATTATCGGAAAGAAGTTAGAGCCTTAAAACAGACTGTTCCTAATAAAGGACGATTTCGAAAACCAGCTCAAAATTCTCTTTTTCAGGAAAAGAAAACAGAGTTAAAACAAAATTTGCTAGGAATCCAAAAGGAAGCAGAAGAGAAGTTCCTAAAGGAAATTACCTATGTGTCTCCTAGATTGTTGAAGGTTAAGGAAATCAAGAACTATCGACTTCCACATGCCCAAGAACGTTTGCGGACGGCAAGAAAACATTTGTCAGAAGTGAAACTAAGTGAGAAACAACAGGCAGTTGATTCCAAGTTTACTTTCCAAAAAGAAAATCCTTCCCTGAAGTCTCGCTTTCAATTTCACCAAGAAAAATCATTTGATCAACTCAGTGCAGAAAAAGAAGTGAGTTCTGCCAAACGTGAAGTCAAACAACTCAAGAAAGTCCAAAAGTCTAAGAAAAACTCCACCAAGTTCAAAGCTGTATTAGGCTTAGCTGCCTCTGAATCGCTTGACTTGGTGGCACAGGATGATGATTTAGATGGTCTAAGAACCTTAAAGGATACTAGTTTGAAAGCTAGACGCTATGGCAGGTTTACCTATCAAGCAGGTAAAGTGGCGGTGAAAAGTGGTCAGACTGGTGTGCGTTTTACAAAGACGAGAGTGGCTCATGGAAAGGAACGATTCCAGAACTTCAAAAGGGGTTGTCCAAGCCATTAAGGGAAGTCTGACCTTCTTTTCTGCAATCGCGGGAAATCCTTTGACTTGGATTGTCTCAGGCATTCTCTTGTTACTCCTTTTGATGTTGAGCTTTTTCATGAGTGTCTCAGGAAGCAGTGTCATTCAACAAGATGAGATGGAGTTGACCAAGGCCTATACCCACATGACGTGGGAAGATGCGGAGCATACGAGAAACAACGAAAATGGGATTACCTACTACACCAAGATTGATGAGGTTATGGTTTACATGAATCATCAATACCAAGACTATAAGCTTGACGATTTCATGGAAAAAAGTGGTGCGACCTACAAAGCATTTCTCAGTCAAGTCTGGACGGACTTATTAAATGGTGGTGATTCTATTAAATCCATGTCTGACTTGTATAAAGAACCTGCTTACAAGCTGTCTGAGGAGGACCAGGAAGAGCTAAAGGAATTGACCGAAGAAGGCAACTATTTAGCTCTTCAAGAATTGGACAATCCCTTTCAGGGACAGACCGATGAGGATAGCTTAAACATGACCTACCGATATGGTTATGAGGTCATTGATGAGAAACCAACGCTTCATCACCATATCATCTTAGAAGCAAAAGAAGGTCAAGTCATTGTGGCTCCGATGGATGGCAAGGTATCTCTTGATGGAGAGAACGTTGTTTTGACATCTGGTAAGGGAGTCAATAAGACTAAACTAACCTTGTTTGGCATTCATTAAGGCCGAGTGAGTGAAAATCAACAAGTCTTGGCAGGAGACATTATGGGTCAAACCAAAGACGGAACGGGTCTAAAAGTCACCTATCAAAAGGTTGATGATGACACGGATAAGTTGGTCTATGTCAATCCAGCTTTCTACTTTCCGAATGTGATCCAGGTTCAGACCACCATTCTTCCAACTATCGGTCAGTTTGGCGGTGATGAGTTCGAGAGAGCAAAGGCTATTTATGACTATCTCAAAAGCAAAGGTGCGACCAATCAAGCTATTGCAGCCATTTTAGGAAATTGGTCGGTAGAATCCTCTATTAATCCCAAGCGTGCGGAAGGCGACTATCTATCTCCTCCTATTGGTGCGACAGACAGCTCGTGGGATGATGAGGGCTGGCTCTCACTCAATGGTCCAACTATATACAATGGACGTTACCCAAATATTCTCAAACGTGGTTTAGGCTTAGGACAATGGACAGATACTGCAGATGGTTCACGCAGACATACCTTGTTGCTCGAATATGCCAAAGGAAAACATCAAAAGTGGTATGACTTAGGGTTACAACTGGATTTCATGTTGCATGGGGATAGCCCTTATTACACCAACTGGTTACAGGACTTCTTCAAAAATTCAGGAAGTCCAGCTAGTCTTGCCCAACTCTTTCTCATCTACTGGGAAGGAAATAGTGGTGATAAGCTACTTGAACGACAGACACGGGCAAGTGAGTGGTATTACCAAATTGAAAAAGGCTTTAGTCAACCCAACGGTGGGACAGCACAAAGTGATCCAAAAGCACTTGAAGCTGTACGAGGAGACCTTTTTGAGAACTCTATTCCAGGAGGTGGTGACGGTATGGGATATGCCTACGGCCAATGTACTTGGGGAGTCGCAGCCCGTATCAACCAACTGGGTCTAAAACTTAAAGGTAAAAATGGTGAGAAGATTCCAATTATCAGTACCATGGGCAATGGCCAAGACTGGGTGCGTACAGCCGCACGTCTCGGTGGGGAGACAGGGACAAGTCCACAAGCAGGAGCTATTCTTTCCTTTGCGGGAGGAGGACATGGCACACCAGCAGAATACGGACACGTGGCTTTCGTCGAAAAAGTCTACCCAGATGGCTCATTCCTTATCTCCGAAACCAACTACAATGGCAATCCTAACTACACCTTCCGTAGAATATCAGGAGTGGATAGTAGTTTGAGTTTTGCTTATACGACGAAATAAAAAAGGATATGCTAACAAAATGCATAATTGTTAGCATATCCTTTTGGTTTGTTGTTGATTATTTTAAAACAATATGCTAACATTATTGTAAAGTGTTAGCATATTGTTTTGGAGGTACTGCTATGGATTTGTTAGAGAAACCCGTTTATAATTATATTAAAAATAATCACGGAGTAATAACTTTTCGTGATATGGAAGAGCTTAACTTTTCTTATCAACAACTTAATCAATTAGTCTCAAAAGGGGATGTGGAATCAATTGAAAGAGGTATCTATCATCTGCCAGATACCTATATCGATGACCATTTTAGTTTACAGTACCGTTTTCCAAAAGGAATTTATTCCTTAGAAACAGCACTTTGGTTACACGGTCTTTCACTTACCATTCCATTTGAGCCTGTGATGACTTTTCCTTTTGGGACAAATACGAGGCAAATGAAAGAAGCTGGTGTCAAGCCGATTGTTGCTAGAAAGTATCATGAAATCGGTATTATTAGACTGGAGCGACAGGCTGGACAGTTTATATCAGTATATGATATAGAACGAACATTAGTGGAGTGTTTGCGGACAGCTTACCATGTCGATATTCAAGTTATTGCTCCAGCTTTTCAAGCTTACTTCAAAAAAGGAGCTGTGGACTATGCCAAATTGTATCACTATGCACAACTATTTAAAGTAACCGAAAAACTACAATCATATGTGGAGGTCTTGTCGTGAAATTTTCAAATGCTAATAGTTTCAAAGCCAAAGTCAAGAATATTGCAAGAGAAAAAGGAATACCTGCTCAACAAGTTCAGCAAAATTTTCTGATTGAACAAGTCTTAAAACTCATCTCAGAGAGCAGGTATAAAGATTCTTTCATTGTGAAAGGTGGATTTCTTATCAGACAGATGATTGGCTTAGATAAACGGACAACAATGGATTTAGATGTTACCCTGAAAGGTCAACCTCTTAACGAAGGAACTATTCAATCAATCTTCAAAGAAATAGTCAATCAACCTTCTGAGGGTTTCCAATTTGAAATTGATAAGTTAGAGCCAATTCGACAAGATGACGAATATGGTGGTTTTTCCCTTAAACTAAATGCGACATTTGACACCTTACGTGAAGTTGTTTTTATTGATATAACGACAGGTGACCATATTACGCCACGAGAAATTACATACCAATTACAATCCGTTTTCTCAGAGGATAAGCTAGAAGTTTGGACTTATAATTTAGAAACAGTTCTTGCTGAAAAATTAGAAACTATTATAAGTCGAGGAGCTGCTTCAACTAGACCTCGTGACCGCTATGATCTCTATACATTGTACCACCTTCGAAAAGATGAGATTGATGTACCCATATTGAATGCAGCTTTGCACAATACTGCTAAAAAAAGAGGAAGTTTAGATGTTTTGACAAATTGGGGAGAACAATTAGAAGCAATCCGTGTCTCTGACTATCAGAAACAGCTTTGGTCTCGTTATCAAAAATCATTCAGATATGCCAGTGAAACGAGTTTTGAGGAATCTGTGGACATAGTAGCAATTATTTTAAATCATTTGGAGGTTTAGTATTGTATGCTGACAGGAACTTTACAGATGATGGGGTATGAATTTTTCTTTACGTTCAATGAAGAAAGATTATCCTTGATTCCCAAAGAAGAGGAAAAGGATGAGATTAGGTATGCTTGGTTCCATACAAAAATAGGAACAGGAATCTTTGCTTGGCCAGGGAATCCTAAATTCGTAGAGGAAGACTTTCTTTATGGACGGGCAAATGAAACAAATCAAGTTATTACATTCCTAACAAATAAACACACGCAACTTTATGAAAACAATGGTATCATTGCTGTGCCGATTTTGGCCTATTTTTTTAGTTATTCTGACAGACCTATGATTAGTCGAATATCATTCAGCGGGCTAGAGCTAAACTATATTCATCCAATTAATCGTGCCTTTGAAATTTCGTATAAACCTGAAGAACACGATGGAAAAATAAATATTAGTACCTATGATTTTGACTCAACAACGACAGATGAACAGAAGTTTAGCGTTCTTGGAAAAGAAGTTCAAGTTTATTTCGGCGTTACTAGAACAACTAGTTTATCTATCGAAAAGCCACCTCTAGCGTTATCATCGTCAATGGTTTTCCATTTTGAAGAAACTCAAGATTATTCTTTAGTGCGAGAGCTATATCGTATCGCAAAGGAGTTTATCCAATTTCTTTGTAATCGAAGAAATGTCAGTTTTACTGATATTCTATTGTCAAATAATCAAGAAAAGGTTGGGGAATTCAATGTGATTGAAGAAAGTATTGAGATTGATACGAAGCCATTGAAAGACGGAAGTTATATTCAACAAAAATCTATTGCTGGTTATGAACTGCTCCCTGTCAAGTGGACAATGAAATAATAAAAGATTAGACGACGGCCTTGTTCCTCATTTCAAGAGGGGCAAGGCCGTTGTTGCGTTCTTGAAATCGTTGATGATTATAAAAATAGATGTAGGCATCAATATCTGAAACTAGCTCCTCAAAGGTCTTATACTTCTT
>NZ_JAOTGB010000031.1:0-11157 GCF_044427425.1 Streptococcus sp. 2018WUSS126
GTATTTTTCTATGATGCGGAGCATTATTTTTATCTTTAAGTGCTTGCTTTAATTCTTCGACTTGTGTTTGGGTAAGTTCTTTTGTCATAATACCATTATAACGCTATTTTTGATTTTTGTTAAGTATGAGCATTACTCCGCGCCAATTGTTCCGCCATTTTTTTCTGTTGATTCATCACAGATTGCTGATGCTGTTCTGTCCGCCAAAGGTTAGCAGCTTCTTGGAAATTCGTTGCACGGAAATCCTGTAACAAGACCAACATGCCTGCAAAATCTGTCAAATTTGCAAAATTATCAGGAATCAGAGACAAGAAATAAAGAAGTGTCTGGTTGCTTTCCAATGCTAACTTATCTGCAAGGAGCGACTGATATTCTTGAGAATGTTCCGCTTCAACAGTTGCTTCTTGAGTGACCTTCTCAAGTTGTTTCTTACTAAGTACATTTACAGTATAATTGAGACCGAAAGCCGAATGTTTTTTATTAGTCGGTCTAGCCATAAGCCACATAAAGAGACGGACTGTAGCCTGCCCAAATAGATACATCAGCCCCATCAGGAAAAGAGCGTTGAAAAAATTGTTGCCGAGTTCAACCGCTCCCATCAGGGCAAAAATGATACCACCAATATTTCCATTCCGATTATACTTAGCTGTTGTGGCCTGTTTAACACGTGTACTAATAGTCTGTTCAACAATAGAAGACATTTTATTCTTAATAGTAAAGAATTCATCAATCTGCACATACAAATACTGCAAAATATCAATGAGTTCCTCGCGACCAAATTGGTTTATATTTTGTTGTTCTGCCATTCTTTCCTATCCTCTTCTCCGTTTTTTTGCATAACCTAGTCCAAGACCAGCAAGGGCCGTGTAGCCTAACAATACCAAAAGGCTTTCTTGTGAGCCCGTTTGTGGCAGCTGTCTATACTTTTCAACTCTGCTATAAGTGATTGGCTGTAGCTTAGTACCTGCAGTTTGGTTGCCATCAAAGTAGCCCGCAATCTTACCAACTTTATCTGTGATAGCAATCGGTTGACCGCCTGCATCATTGATAGCTTGTCGCTGAGCCATAATCTGTGCTTGAGTATAAGCCTCCTTCACAGCCTCATATTGAGCTTTAGCATCACGTTGGTTCTTCAAGAATTTGTCCAACTTATCGATTTCAGCGTCAAGGGTTGCTTTAGCAGCAGTGTGAGCCTTGATAGCTTTTGCAAGCTCCGCTTGAGCGTCTGCAAGGACTTGGTCAGCATTTTTGAGTGCTGTAAGCTTAGCCAATTGTTCGGCAAGTTGCGATTTCAATACAGCGATTTCATCTGCAATCTTAGCTTCTTCAGCCTTCAATGCCTCTACTTTCGATTGAGCTTCTGCAAGAACGACTTCGCTGGTAGACTTAGCTTCTTTCAGTTGAGCCAATTTTGCTTCTTCAGCAGCCAATTGACTTTTCGCATCTTCAAGAGCTTTAGTCTTAGTTGCTACATCTGCGTTGAGGTTGTCAACAGCTTGTTGAGCCTTAGCCAAGCGAGTTTCAGCAGCTTGACGAGCAGCGGTTGCACTTGTCAAGGTAGCCTGGGCTGCTGGTGTTTGGTCAGCGATTGCTTCAAGGCTTGCAATGGTTGCACGAGTTGCAGTAAGTGCTGCCTGAGCCTTGTCATTTGTAGTTCTTGCCTGAGCAAGAGTTGCTTTGGCACTTGTGTCTGCTGCGACAGCTTTTGCTTGAACCGATTTCGCATCTTCAAGGGCTTTAGTCTTGGTTGCTACGTCAGCGTTGAGGTTGTCAACGGCTTGTTGAGCAGCAGCAAGGCGCGTTTCAGCGGCTTTACGCACAGTGGTTGCACTTGTCAAGGTAGCTTGGGCTGCTGGTGTTTGGTCAGCAGTAGCTTTCAAAGTAGTCAATTGAGCCGTAGTTGCTTGTAAAGCTGATTGAGCTTGATTGTTAGCAGTCGTTGCACTAGCAAGGGTTGCTTGTGCTTGCTTGTCAGCTTGTGTCGCTTGAGCCTGTACTGTCTTAGCAGTTGCCAATTCAGCCTTAAGGGCTGTTGTGTCGTATGGTGATGCGATGGTGTCTGCGGTTGTACCATAGAACATTACGAAATGTAAACGTGCTGTTCCAGATGCAGTTACACTATTATCAACACCAATTGCATTTGTTGATGTTGGAGTGCTTACACGAATCATACTAGTCATATGACCAAAATTACTGTTGTAATCATTAATCATATACGATAAAACAGCGTTGTATACAAGGTTATACATATCTGTCATAGTTGTGGTATTAATTTTACCTGGAACCATATTTTCACTACCCCATGATACGTTATCATTTCCGTCGTTGGCTAATGCAGTACGACTGTGAGAAGTTGACCATGATTTATTTTCATCAGCATAATTTTGAGCAATTTGTTGAATTGCGTCAACGCTGTTTGTTGTAACAACAAATCCATGTTTACCCCAAACTTGATCTTGCAATCCATTTGCTAGGTGAGCATAGTATTGTGATAATGCTGTTACTTGTGTAGTTGTCAATCCAGATGGATTAACTACTGTTGTATCAATAGGTGTAACCGCATTAGATGCTGATTGAGTTGCGTATGCGGTTGAATACCAGTTATTAAGTGCATCAAACAACGCAGCTTTATTGGTTTGAGAGCGATCGTTTACAAACTTCTTATACGCATCGATAACATCTTGTGACAAGGTTGGTACGGTCATATTATCAATCGCTGCAATTTGTGCAGATAGCGTTGATACAGCTGTATCGGCAGCGGCTTTAGCGTCTGCTTTAGCTTTGGCATCAGACTGTGCTGTTGCAAGAGCTGCAGCTGTTTGGTCAGCAGTAGCTTGTTGTTGCGCTTGTGTTTCAGTAAGGCTTGCAATCTCGCTGGCCTTTTTGGCATCTGCGGCTTGGGCAGTTGCAAGGTCGCTTTGAGCTTTGGTTTCGTCTGCTCTAGCAACTTCAAGGTCACTTGCAGCATTATCACGTTCTGCGATAATTGTCTCTTTACCTGTGCCATCTAGAACTGCTTGTGCATTATCCACAGCTGTTTGAGCATTGTCCACAACAGTCTCTTGAGCGTCAATGGCCGCTTGGTCACTATTTACTTTAGCTTGTGCATCATCGGCTTTTGCTTGTGCTTCAGCTGTGTTTTCGGCGGCTTGAGTAGCCTTACTTTCAGCTTCTGAGATAGCTGTTTTTGTATCTTCTACAGCTTCTGCTGCTTTTGCAATGTTTTCATCAGTCGCTTTAGCCTTGTTTGCTTCTGCGTCTGCTACAGCGTCTGTAGCGGTATCAACAGCTTCTGTGGCTGCTTCTTCTGCAACAGTAGCATCAGCTACCACAGCAGTTTGGTCAGTGACAGCCTGGTCAGCAGCAGTCTTAATGCTAGCCGCCTGATCAACCGTTGCTTCAGTCGGTGTTTCTGTTACAGCAGCAGTACCATTGGTCACGATAACACCTGATACCGTCTCGATACCTACACTAGCTGTCAGAGACACCTCAGGGCTCTCTACAGGGCTTGTAGGGGTATTTACAGCTTCTTCAGCATGCACACCATTTGCAATTACAAATGAGCTAAGAGACGCTACTCCAATAGCTGTGCTCTTTATCAGTTTCTTGCCCATCAATTGAATCTCCTTTTTTAGCAATTAGGAAAGGCTTGGCTGTAAAGTCAAGCCTTGTTATACTAGTATAACAAGCGATTTGTCAAATATTTTGTGCAATATTTTCATTTTTTTGTCAAAAAAAGATCTAAAATTTTTACATACTTTTCCAAGTCAATAAGAGATAAGAAGAACACCCCCATGACAAAACTTTCACCGCTTAGAGAAATCCTCAAACAGCCCCATGAAAGCTTGTCATCAGCCCAAAGGAAAAACTGAAAGCATTATTTTCCATGCTCAAACTAATCAACACCTTAAATACAGGAAACAACTGCATCAATTTTCAGAAGCCCACCTTCCCATTATCAACATACTAAAGTAGAAGTACTATAGCAAATCTAACATTACTACAATATCAGAAAAAATTTGAGCCTAAAACCACCCTAGCCGCCAAACAAAGCAAAAAAAGAAACGCTGATAAATCAACGTTTCTTCATAAACTATACCGGCGGCCGATAATCAGCCGTTAAACTAAGTTAAAATAAATAACCAAAATAGGATAAAATCAAGATATTATCACTTATTACATTCTATTAAAAAACAATTTTTCGTACAAATTTTGCACAAATCATAAGAACTCTTCCTATTGCCTAGTATGAAGAGTTTTTTCATTAAAATTATTTATCAGTTAGTTCATAACGAATGATATCTTCGACATTGCATTCCAAAATCTCACATAGCTTATCTATTGTTTTTGTAGTTATCGATTCTCCTTTTTTCATGCGATGTAAAGTATTTGCTGATATTCCCTCTATTTTTATCAAGTAATACTCTGACTTATCTTTCTTGTTTAACGTTTCATAAAACGGCTGATACGAAATCATCTGATACCTCTACATAATTTTCATGTTATGTATCTACCGTATCATGCTTAATGTATTGACCATACTTAATTTATTGAGTATAATTGTGATAATGATGAAAGAGTGATTCCAAATTTTTTAATTAGAGGTTTGTTAGCAATCACAGTTCATCAAAAATTTCTGTTAAGAAAACTAAGGAGATTATTATGAAATCAAAAACTATATTAACTAGCTTGACGTTAATTGTCACATCTACCATGCTAATTGCTTGCTCAAACAACAGCAATTCAACAGATGGAAAAAGCTCTCCCTCAACAGAGCAAACATCGAATGTTGATAGCATTGAAAACTTTATTAAAAATAATAAAGACAGAATCAACAGTTATCGTGATAATTACTATGACAGCGGTATGAGGTCACAAAACGAAAAGCTTCAAGAAGAAGCTACGAAAAAAGGTGAACAACTTTATCTTACTTCAGAGGATGTAGACCCTCGATTAACAAAATTAAAAGTAGAGATTGGTGAGTATAATCATGATACTAAACGACTTGAAGTTAAGGTGACAAATAATTACAGTGAAGATATTATTGGTACCAATGACAATAACACAGATAATAACGAATTGCGTTCAGGTTTCACCATAAAAGGTTATTTTATGGAAAGAACTGGCATCAAACCTGCCGAAACTATCATGTCTGTACAATTCATGGAAACTATCAAATCAGGGGAAACCGTTACCCTAAACATTTTAATGCCTTATTACGAAGCAGACCGTATTAGCGGTAAACAAGATTATGCAAACGCTGAAATGGATTCAAAATACAAATTGATGGATGTTGATAGCGAAAGCCGCCTAGTTTACCCAAATAACGACCAAGGACAACTTGGTATGAACGCCATGTCTAACTACAGCAATATTTTCACCGAAACTCGCCTAGTGTTTAATGATTACCCTAAAGAAGCTTACATTACGGATGAAGAAATCGTTGAATACTACAATATGATGAAAGATTAAAACTAAGCCTTGCAAATGCAGGGCTTTTCTAATACTCTCATAACATCTCTATTGAAACTGCTTGAAAATTTTATGACGCTTAATCAAGGGAATTATATTATGCCTGTGTCTAAACATATAACCATTCAGCTACAAAAATCGTTATTAAAGAGAATACTTCCTGCCTTCTATCACCTAGATAACAGTGCAGTATTGAGCTATGTTAAAGCCGAAAAATAGCCCTAGAAGTAGGTGGGGGTCACTCTTTATTTCTATTGCTAAAAAGCGACTGTAATGCGAAGGAATTACGTGTTGTCATTGGAGGAATTAGCGAGAGCTGAACGCGTTAGCTTGTAGAAACGTAGACAAGCCCAGGCGTAGTCTAGTTGAAACAAGCGTACGAGCTAAGGAGGAAATGATAACAAAGGAATTTCGAGCTAGTCGCTAAATGGCGTATAGAGTAAGATTACTCCCCTACTTCTGGCTATTTAAGCCTTTAACATAGGGAAATGCTCCCACGTGCTTGCACGTGCAGAAGGGAGGAAATTTGAGTAAAAACCTCGGTCTTTTTTTCTGCTGAAATTGAGTTATAATAAATTTAGACAAAGAAAATAGTAGATTTCTGACAGATGAACGCGTAAGAAATCTACTAGCTTTCTCAATCATAACTAATGTTATGTTGATTGTAGTCATTATAGCACTGCGATTGGTGGAGGTCAATAAATTTCTTATTGTATAGCATAAGTTCTGATTTTGTCTAATAAATCAAAAGGAGAGCTATAATATGGCTTTAAACATTGTCGTTAATATTCCTGCGACTATTGGAAATATCTTTAAATTCAAAGAGTTTCGAAACAAGAAAAAGTTTAACTCTGATGAAATTATCGGAACTTCTATAGTTGTCTTTGATGGTTTCGGAAACGAACATACTGTTGTTATAGATAAACTCGCTGATAAACTGTCTGTCTTAAATACTTTAAAAGTATTTGATGATATAGAATTCCAAAATTTATCAGGAAAGGTTTATGGTACAAGTCGTGAAGATTCAACATTTGTACAATTGAGACTTGCACTTACTGCTGATGGTATTAGAAAGGTTGACTAGAATGGAAAATAAAACATTTCACCAGCTACAAAACGAAAAAATAGAGCGTGAAGCCCGAGTTAAAAAACGTGCTGAATTTCTAAAATCACATCAGAAGAACTACACGAAAATGATAGCTGAACTTGCTCATATGATTATTTATATGACTGACGGCAATCCGACAGACCAAGCTATCGCTACGATTTCTAATCGAATAGCTGACGATATCGTCATGACAGCTAAACAATTCAAAAATACAGCTCGCATTTTTGAAAAAGACGGCAAGTAACTTCACAACTGTGTTGTGTCAAAAATAAATTTGTGAAGGTATATTAATCTGCATAAAAAACCTCCGTCTTATGCAGATTGATCAATGCCTCAAACGATATACCTAGCTGTGAAATTCACAGCACAATCTCTAACTTTTGTGTCAAAAAAGGAGAAAATGCATGGCAAAAAAAGATTTGTCTGAAGTGAAGACACGAAGATACATCGCTCAAGTTTCTTATGCTTATCAAAAAAATGCTGACCCCGACCTAACCGAAGAAGCCTTTCGAGAAAAAATTATCAGGTTAGTAAAAACGCTTTGCACACATGACGGGGATAAGTTTTACATCATTTTCCATGATAAAGATTTAGACGAAAATGGTGAGCTGAAGTCCCTTCATGCACACATTTACTTCGAATTTAAAAACAGCCGATTTTATAGTTCGCTTTTCAAAACACTAGAGATTAGTCGCGAAAAGAATCTTCAAATTGTCAAAGATAAAGCACGAGTCTGTCGCTATTTAACTCATAGAAATGAGAAAGACATAAACGAAGGAAAATATCAATATGAGATTTCAGAGATAATTAGTTCTAAAAATGGTGACTATCGACTAGATATATGCGGTAAATCTAAAAGAGCTGATAAAAGGAAGTCTGAGCAAGAAGAAATAGATTTCTGCTTAGAGATTAGCTACCAAATTAGTGAATGTGGTCTCTTGTTAAATCCAGCCAAAGAAATGCTATTTGAAGAGTTTGATAGATTAAACGCTCAACAACTGTGGAATCGATATAAAAAGCAGTTTGAAATCAACCGTCAAGAGTATATAGATAAAGAGTTTATTCGAATGAGTAAGGGAAATCGAAATCACATCGGTCTTTATATTGAGGGCTCTGGCGGAACTGGGAAAACGACACTTGCAAGATTTCTGGCTGAAGAAAGAGATGAACACGGACAACATGCACCTTCAACAAACAAAACACGACTAGATTTAGGCTCTGGGTATGACGGGCAACGCACTATTGTTATCAACGAGTTTGACGCTTCGTGTGGAATTTCTTTTCGTGAATTATTCCAAATTTTAGAACCAGATGCCGTGACCCAACTCAGTTCTCGCTTTAAAGACGCTCATATCATCAATGACTTAACTATTATGACCAACTCCGATGACTTTATCGAATGGGCAGATGCTTGGTTTCCGAAAAAGAAAGAGTATCATCAACTTATGCGACGTATTCCATTCTTTGTAAAACTACTGAGTAAAAATGGTAAAACTATAGCAGAACTATATCACTATAAAGCAACAAAAGACAAAGGCGACAAGTGTAAAGAAGCCTATGAAAAAGTGAAGTCTTATAATTTAGGAAAGACTTTAGATGAAGAGCATTTGCGAAAACAAGCAAAAAGGTTGTTATCGGACATTCGCTCAGTACATCAGAAAAAAATCAAAAAAGCTACTACTTCTAAATCCTCTACCGACCAAAGTGAGAAGAGAAGTAGTAACTCGTTTGTGAGAAACAAGCAATAGAATCGTTGTTTCTATTGTAAGTATCTCATAATTTCAACAGATAGTAAAGATTGGAGTTATACTTATGGATATGATTACTGTACAACTTGAAAATATCGTTATCAAGCTACCAGATACACACTTGATTGTAGCCAAAAAAGATTATCAAAAACTACAGGAACAGGCTTACAAGGGACAGTATTGGACCTTGTCTGATGTATTGAGCCTGCTTTCAGTATCTAGGCCTTGGCTACTTGATAACGTCCTCTACAAACCTGAAATACGCTCTCAAATAGATATTGATAGAAACACAGAGGACTTTGTTAAATATCCACAAAATCAAGGTGAAAGATACTTCTTTCTTGCAAGTAAGACAAAAGAGTATTTTGAAAAAAATTTCAAAGACATTTTTAAATAAATATGATATGATAACCGAGATAATATCTTGGTTATCCTTTTTATAGAAAGAGGTAATCAATGTCAATTTCCTACAGCCAAAGAGGCAAGAAGAATCTATGGACTTATCGTATTTTCGATAAAACTGGAAAGCAACTCGCATCAAAAGGAGGTTTTAAAACAAAAACCGAAGCAAAACAAGAAGCAATGCCTTTAGAAAGTAAACTCATCAATGGATTAAATATCGATAAAAGTATCACGCTATACCAACTTTGGAAAAAATGGTACGAATTACATATTGTTCCCCAGGGTAAAATGCAATCAACATTAAATAAACATCTGAAACGCGGAAAACTCATCGAAGAATATTTCAACGATACACCCCTCAGAAATATTAAATCAAGTCAATATCAAGAACTCATTAACAACTACGCTAAAACAAACTGCAGAGATAATGTGTCTAGACTAAATAGTGAGGTCAAAAAAATATTAGATTTCGCAAGACAGGATAAAATAGATTTTCACGATTTTACAACTGGTGTTAATATTACAGGAAAACCTCCTCAAAAAACAAAAGAAGAAAGATATATCAATAGAAAATCTGACTATATTAAACTACTTGATTATCTATTCAAAAAAGCTGATTATAAAGAAAGTGTCATTCCTTATCTACTCTATATCCAACTTAAAACAGGCTTACGATTTGGAGAAGTTCTTGGGCTTACTTGGGATTGTATCATCTGGGAAACCAAAGAAATCTATACTTATAGACGATACGATTCTGTTAATCAAAAGTGGACTAAAGCAAAAACACCTGAATCTATTAGATATATTCCGATAGATGATGACACAATCAAAATACTTTATCGAATTCAAAAGCAACAACACCAATATATACTTTCAAATCCAGATAAAATGCTATTTGTAAACATAATACATGGAATCCCCTCTAACAAAGCTTGTAATAAACATCTACAAAGTATTTTAGAGCATTTGAATATATTTCCCCATAATATGACATGTACAGGAAATAGGCATACTTATGCTTCAATTCTCTTGTCAGAAGATATTGATATTTGGGCAATTGCAAAAAACATGGGACACAAAGATATTAAACAAATCACAGAAACATACGGACACCTTATAAAAGAAAAGGCAGAACTAGAGAATAATAAGGTTCGACAAGCCCTGCTTAAACTAAAAGCTAGTTAAAGTTATAAAACTTTGTACAAATTTCGTACAAAAAACAAAGAAACGCTGATAAATCAACGTTTCTTCTATATAAACTATACCGGCGGCCGGGGTCGAACCGGCACGCCCGTGAGGGCACTGGATTTTGAGTCCAGCGCGTCTGCCAATTCCGCCACGCCGGCATATAGTTGAACTGGGGTAGCTGGATTCGAACCAACGCATGAGGGAGTCAAAGTCCCTTGCCTTACCGCTTGGCGATACCCCAATATTAAAATAGGCGAGTGAGGGGAATCGAACCCCCGAATGTCAGAGCCACAATCTGATGTGTTAACCACTTCACCACACCCGCCATATAACACGGGCAGTAGGAATTGAACCCACACTGAAGGTTTTGGAGACCTTAGTTCTACCTTTAAACTATGCCCGTAAAGGTATGGAGAGAGAGGGATTCGAACCCCCGAACCCGAAGGAGCGGATTTACAGTCCGCCGCGTTTAGCCTCTTCGCTATCTCTCCGAAATATAATATTAAATTAATGGCGCGAGACGGAATCGAACCGCCGACACATGGAGCTTCAATCCATTGCTCTACCAACTGAGCTACCGAGCCAAATTCTTAAAGAAATTGCGGGAGCAGGATTTGAACCTACGACCTTCGGGTTATGAGCCCGACGAGCTACCTAGCTGCTCCATCCCGCGATAGTAGTAAGGAGGATGTGGGATTCGAACCCACGCACGCTTTTACACGCCTGACGGTTTTCAAGACCGTTCCCTTCAGCCGGACTTGGGTAATCCTCCAAATATAGTCCGTACGGGATTCGAACCCGTGTTACCGCCGTGAAAAGGCGGTGTCTTAACCCCTTGACCAACGGACCATATAATGGGCACGAGTGGAATCGAACCACCGACCTCACGCTTATCAGGCGTGCGCTCTAACCATCTGAGCTACGCGCCCAAACCAAGTTTGGGTATGAACTATGTTCAAAGCGGGTGACGAGAATCGAACTCGCGACAACAGCTTGGAAGGCTGTAGTTTTACCACTAAACTACACCCGCTTATATGGGAGTTAACGGGATCGAACCGCTGACCCTCTGCTTGTAAGGCAGATGCTCTCCCAGCTGAGCTAAACTCCCAATTTGCTAAGCGACTACCGTATCTAACAGGGGGCAACCCCCAACTACTTCAGGCGTTCTAGGGCTTAACTGCTGTGTTCGGCATGGGTACAGGTGTATCTCCTAGGCTATCGTCACTTAACTACTGAGTC
>NZ_JAOTGB010000032.1:0-11127 GCF_044427425.1 Streptococcus sp. 2018WUSS126
ATCTATTTTTATAATCATCAACGATTTCAAGAACGCAACAACGGCCTTGCCCCTCTTGAAATGAGGAACAAGGCCGTCGCCTAATCTTTTATTATTTCATTGTCCACTTGACAGGGAGCAGTTCACACCATGGGGTGTTTTTTTGATATTTTTTAGCAAAATTCACACCACTTTTCACACCAATATTTTTAATTTTTATTATTTTGGGTATCATTGATGTAAGTTTTTTATGAGAAAGTATTATTTTAGAAATGAGTATCTAATTTTATTTAGTGCTTTCCTTAGACAAAATACTAATGAAATCTAGTAGTGTTCATTGGAAAATGGTATAATGATAGTCAAGATAAACGTTTTCAAGGAGTTGGCTTTGGAAGAGAATTTAATCAAATCAAAACAACGTGTTCAAAAACATGGAGAAGTCTTTACACCTGCTTGGATGGTTCAGAAAATGCTGGATACTCCTGGAGTGAAAAAAGCTTGTGAAAGTGCATATAAGACCTTTCTAGAGCCATCTGCAGGTGATGGCAATTTTTTGCAAGCTATTTTGGAGAGAAAACTAAAGGCAGTGGTCAGACAGTATGACAAAAGAAATTGGAAAACAAAGTCTTTAGGAGATGGGGTAGGAATATGGAACCTTATATTACAGAATCAGTTGTCAATGCTGGAATTGAACTAGGTATATTAGCTGTCAAAGGAACAACAGCTAAAATAAATAGTAAAATCCAATCAATGAAAACTGAGCGTGAAGCGGATAAACTTAGAAGTGCTTACGATGACATTGTTAATGAGTTAATTATTGAAAGGGCTGAGGCTCTCCGGATTGCACAAATCTATAAAGAAGAATATGAAAAGGTCACTATTAAGGATGAGGATATAGAATATCTCCATAATACTCTTATTCGAATTATTTCTTTATTTAGCTCATTTGGGAATGTTACTGAAGAACAAACTGTATCGTTTCAACAGATGGCAGAACTACTGAATAAAGACACCTTGAAGACAATGCAACTGTTAGGTTTTAACTACAGAGAAGCAATAGGGGAGCCTTTGACTGAAGTATGCGCAAATACTATAAAATCTAAATTAGGAAATTTTTCTAAGGCTAAGAAAAAATAGAGCATTTTATAAGGATATCAAGGACAATAGTTAATATTTAGGAGGGGCAATGACAACAATTGTAAATTATCGAGCTAAGGAGGAGCTAGATGATTTTGAGGTTATTCAATCAAAGATTACAGCTAATGCGCTATTTAATTTTATGAGAGAGTATTCTTATTTGGAAAAAGCCATACTTAATATGGCCATTTGTCCGAGGTATTATCCTGAAGATATCAGTTATCTAAATTTGAAATACAACTCTAAAGATTTAACAGAGTGGTATATTCCTATGACATGTTTTTGTGATATTCCGTTACATCAGATAAGTTATCATGCTGAAGGAAATTCAATATTATTAAATGACAAGGGCTATGGTAAATTTTCAATAGCTTTTCATAAAGAGTTTGGTATCAGAAAAGGGATACAGCCAATTCATTATTTAAATACTAGCTCTGTTCAAGTGGAAGAGCTTACAGCTGCTTTGAATATATTGATAAATAAGGATAGTGACTACTCAGAGGACAGTGATATCCTAATGAACTTTATTTTTGAGTATATTCGGATGATTAAACCTTACACAGGTAAAATGAAACGCCGAGATAGAGATAATAATGTTATCGAAATAAAAAAGAATTTTCAAGATGAGCATGAGTGGAGATACATTCCTAAATTAAATCCTAGGGAACTTCCATTAATGTTAATTGAGGAAGAGGAAATTCGTGCTGAAGAAATTAACAAAATATATACAGATAGTATTCTGCAAACACGTGACGGTGTATTAAAATTCGATGTAGAAGATATCAGATATATATTTGTTGATACGATTCAAAATAGAAATAGGTTAATTCAATTTATCCGTCGAAAACGAAAAGGACGGCGACTATCATCTCAAGAAAAAGATGTTCTAATATCAAAAATAATGGTCTATGATGAGTTGAAGGAGGATTGGTGATGGCTATTTCAAAGTTTAATTCAGTATTTTCTAGAACGAATAACAAAGAAATAAAGGCTCCAACAGCTTTAAGGAAAAAACTTAATCTAGAGGCTCCAAAAGGATTCTCATATGAATTGATGGAAGGAACGGAGGATATGTATGTTTTACGTTCTAGAAAGAATCGTAAAGAGAACAGCTTTCAAGTGAGGATTAAGTTTCCGTTAGAATTTGAAGGTATGAAAATACAGAATATCAATGAATTAGTTGAGGCTATGTATAGGACTCAAAAAATTTTTATACTAGATGAATCGCTCCAAGAGAATCCTCCAACTATTATTCATTTAGGGAGTTCAGGTGTTACAAAACAAATGATAGGTTCTGCTGAGAAATTTCCTGCGCTGGAACCGTTAGAAGTCGAGAGTGGAGAGGAAAGACTTCTATTACCTGTTGAAAGAGTTCCGTATCCAAGCTTAACGAAAATAAAAATTGTTTCACGTAGAGATCAGTTGATGGATTTGGAAATAATATTGGATGAAGAATCAAATAACATCAAGATGACAGTGAAGCTAAATTATAAACATTTAATAACCTTGGATGATTATTTTAAAAATTTAGGTATTATCAGGTCGTTCTTTACAACTGGTATAAAGATATTTAATAAAACTTTGGTACCTGATAACAATCAAATTGAAGCGTTTCAGCAGAATCACATTTTTTTTGAAGCGCTTAGAGAAATACAAAGATTTTTTTCTGTTACTTTTGAGTTTCCACATAAAATTAGTAATGATGATGTCTATTTTACAAAAATTTTGTTTGAATCATTTATCAATAATAGATTAGTAGCAATCAAAAATAAAAACCAAATTGCTTTTACTTTTGATAAGGAGAAGTTTTATGCTTCAAGTCATCCTGAATTAGAGGATGGAGTCGAAATAGGGGTCGTTAATACTAGAGAGATAATATCTTTGGAGTTATTTGGGGTTGAACTGCAATTTTTAGAATATACTATTTATCCGAGGATGGCTTTCAAACAAAAGATAGATGAAAATCGAGAAGAAATTAAAATGATTTTTGATTTACCTGAGGAAAGTGAATATTATGTCTTGTTTTCACTAGATTCTATAAATGATTTTGATATGACAATAAAAGGTCAAGAGTTATTTGAACTAACTGATAATGCTGTATCTATTCAAGATATTGATTTTTCTAAGAGTGCCTCTCGGTAAAAGAAGGCGAATTTGACACTAGAAAGGAGATTTTAATTTGAAGTATAAGAAACCATTATCCCACTACCAATTTTCTCCAGAAAGTCAATATCTAGACAGAAAATCAGCTAGAAAGAAACCGTCTGAACTTCTCAAACACCTGATTGCTTTTGCAAATGCGGATGGTGGTCAGTTGGTGATTGGTATTGAAGATGAGAAACAGGGTAATATTATTACGGGTTTCAAAGATGGCAATGCCTATCCGATAGAAGATTTCAAAAAGATTGACCGTGAGATGCGTGACACTCCTTTGGATTTATCTTTTGAAGAAATCCCTGTCGTTAATCACAAGGGTGAGGAAGACTTTATTTTGGTCATCTCGGTTGAATTATCTTCAAACCGAGTGATTGCTGCGCCTAATGATGAAGTTTACCTGCGTCAGGGGGATGAAACGGTAAAATTAAGTTATGAACAACGAACTCAGCTCAGCTATGATAAAGGACAACGTTTCTTTGAGGATGAAGTTGTGGCTGACGCGACCTTGGAAGACATCAATGATGACCTGGTTCAGGATTTCAAAAATCGATTTGATATTTCAGACCGTTCGACAGAAGAAGTCCTCAAAGCTCGGCGTTTTCTGGTCAATGGAAAATTGACCAAGGCTGCTATCTTGCTTTTTGGCAAATACCCGTCAGCTTTCTTCCCTCAAGCTCGTGTTCGTTTTCAGCGGTTTGATGGCACGGACATGGGGACAGGGACTAGCTTTAATGTCATCAAGGAAGTAACCTTTGATGATGCTCTGCCAACCCTGATTATCAAGGCTCGCGATTTTATTCGTACCCAGCTGCGTGAGTTTCAATATCTGGATGACAATGGGCAATTCCAAATCTTGCCTGAATATCCAGAATTTGCCTGGTTTGAAGGTCTGGTCAATGCAGTTACTCACCGTGATTACTCGGTTTATGGGGATCACATTCGTGTGCTCATGTTTGATGACCGACTGGAGATTCATAGCCCGGGGAAATTGCCCAATATCGTCACTGTTGACAATATCAAGCATGAGCGGTTTTCAAGAAATCCTCGGATTGCCAGAACCCTGACGGAGTTTGGTTGGGTCCGTGAGATGAATGAAGGAGTTAAACGGATTTACTCAGAGATGGAATCAGCTTTTCTCCATGAACCAAAATACTCAGAGCCTGGAAATAAGGTTGTTCTAACACTTGAAAACAATATTGTCAGTCGCCATCTCCGTACGCAAGACAGCCTAGAAAAACAGTTCTCTGATTTTGGCGACCTTAATGCCGATGAGCAATTGCTGATTCACTACATGTATAATTCAGGTGAGAAAATGACAACGGCCAAAGCGATTGAACTGACAGGAAGAAGTCGCAAGTTTATTGTAAAAACGATGAAAAAATTACAAGAATTGGGGATGGTTGACTGGTATGGTGCAAACAAAAATGACAGAAATCAATACTATACTTTAACGAAAAATTAGCCTATCCTCTAAGAGATAGGATACAGTAGGATACAGTAGGATACAGTAGGATACAGTAGGATACAGTAGGATACAGTAGGATACAGTAGGATACAGTAGGATACAGAGGCTTTGTGATGGAAAAATTCAAACAAGAAATTAAGAATATTGGTTCAAATAAGTTAGCCTATTCAATAGACCTTAATAATCAAAAAATTACCAAATCAGAGATTGTAAAAAGCTGGGGCAAAGCGTATTCTGAGAAAGTTGCTAACGGTTCTTTAGGTAATGGATTGCGCCCTCCTCAATATGGTGCACTTTCTGCTATACGTTCTCATTGGGTTGTCTCTAATGAACCGGCCACAATAGTTTTACCGACAGGAACAGGAAAATCTGAAACAATTTTTTCGACAATAGTCTCAGAGCGTATTGCTACAACTTTGATTGTTGTTCCAAGTAATTTACTTAGAGAACAACTTTTTGATCAGGTTAAACATCTGGGGATTCTTCCTAAAATTTCAGTTGTATCTGATCAGGCAATTTTTCCTAATTGTCTATTATATAAATCTACTGTGAAAGATAGTGAAAAGGATATTTTATTTAATGGAATTGATAATATAAATATCATTATAACTACACCAGCACTGATTAAAGCGTTACCGAATGATCTGTTTGAAAAAATCTATTCGAACGTTGAATTAGTTGTATTTGATGAAGCTCACCATCTTGCTGCAAATGATTGGAGAAAAGTAAGAGATAAGTTCTCAGGTAAAAAGATTTTACAATTTACAGCGACCCCATTTCGAAATGATGGTAAGAAAATTGATGGAAAAATAATTTTTAAATATAGTTTATCTCTTGCTCTGCAAAACAATTATTTTAAACCAATTGATTTTCATCCTATCCATGAGTATAATATTACAAAATCGGATGAAAAAATCGCAGATGTTGCAGTTAAACTTTTGCAAAGTGATTTGGATAAGGGATTAAATCACATTCTTTTGGCGAGAGCTAACTCTAAAAAAAGAGCTGATGAGTTATTCGATAAAATATATTCGAATTACAAAATATATAATCCAGTGATTATACATTCTGATAGAAAAAAGTCGCAAAACAGAGATTCGTTAGATCTACTAAAATCAGGAAAATCACAAATTGTTGTATGCGTGGACATGTTTGGTGAAGGTATTGATATTCCTTCACTTAAAGTTGCTGCAATTCACGACAAATATAAGTCATTACCAATTACTTTACAGTTTATGGGAAGGTTTGCAAGGTCTGGTAAAGAAAGGTTAGGCAGTGCTAAACTGATTACTAATATAGCATCAGAAGACTTAAAAGAAGATATCGATGAATTGTATAGACGTGATGCGGATTGGACTAAACTGCTTCAAATTAAGTCAGATAGAGCAATAGAAAAAGAAGTTCAGATAGAAGAATTTATTTTCCAATTTGAAAAAACAAGAGCAAGTAATATTGACTTATCTCAAATAAAGATGAAAATTAGTTCTCGAATATATAAAACGGATGTGAAAGAGGTAAATATCAACGCCTGGAAAAATGTTCTGAGTGCAGAACATACTACTCACTTGATAAATGAAGAGAAGGGAATTTTAATATTTATTGAAGAAATAGAGAATACAGTTAACTGGTCTTATCAAAAAGATCTTGTCGAATATTTATATAATTTTTTTGTAATCTTTTTTGATGAGTATAGAGGTTTGATTCATATTAATGAGTCAGATAGTAGAAAAGGAAATGATTTGGTAGAGCAAATTTTTCCTAATTCTATGCAAATCAAGGGAGATGAGATTTACAGAGTGCTTGACGGTATTAATCGACTAATGATTGGAACACTCGGTTTAAAACAAATACCTGGAGGAAATGTCAGTTTTCGGATGTTTGCTGGGGTTGATGTAAGAAAGGGAATAAGTGAAGCAACTTCATTGGGTTCAATCAAATCAAATCTTTTTGGACATGGATACAGAGATGGAAATAAAATAAGTGTAGGTTGTTCTTATAAAGGAAAAGTTTGGATGAGATGGGTTGAAAGTCTTAATTTTTGGGTAGATTGGTGCCAAAAAATTGGGGCAAAAATTTTAGATACTAATATTGATACAAGTATGATATTAGAAAACTCACTTACTTCAGAAGTTGTTACAGAATTTCCGGATGGGGTTCCTTATAAAATAACACCTGACAGTATAATTGAAACTAGTAATTCAACTGCAAGGGCATTCTATATTGAAAAAGAAGATAAGCTGTATCATTTTTTTGAATCAGACTTTAGGAACCCTCGTCTTGAAAAAGGCTTATTGATTTTTGAACTTTGGATTAGTGAAAGAAAATTTATTTTCCAACAACACATAGATAAAAAGGGGTTTGGTTTTTTGCAAATTTCTGGAGATGACTTATTTATAAAGAGATCAAATAATAAGATTTTATTTTCACAATATTTAAAAGATCATAGTCCAACTATTTCTTTCATACAGAAGGATGGGGTTCGGGTAATGTTAGAGGGTAATCTACAAATTGTAGATAAACCGAGGAGTAAGGCATCGTTGTCAAATGAGATGCTTGTTCCGATAGAATGGAAAAAATATGGAACAAATATACGAAAAGAGTCTCAAGGTGTTGCTAAGGATAGAGCATCCATTCAATATGTAACTATAAATAAATTGATAAATACTGATGAATTGATAGTTTTTGACGATGATGGTTCAGGAGAAATTGCAGACATTGTTACAATAAGTGCTAATGAAGCAGAGCGCAAAATACTCATAAATCTGTATCATTGTAAATATTCACATGGTGATGAACCAGGTGCTCGTGTATCAGATTTATACGAAGTGTGTGGTCAAGCAGAGAAATCAATTATTTGGAAAGATAATTTATTAGATTTCCTTGATAGAATGATAAAAAGAGAGTCAATACGGATTTCTAAAAGACAGAGTTCTCGGTTTGAAAAAGGAAATATTAATGATTGTCGGACAATCAAATCTATGATAAAAGATGGCTTTAGTACTGATATGAGAATAACCATTGTACAGCCAGGTGTGTCGATTTCGAAACTAAGTACTGAGATGAAGCAATTGTTATTATCAACTGAGTATTATTTAAGTGAGACATATAATATTCCTCTTAACTGTTATTTCAGTGAATGAGAAATAGTTTTAAAATTCGAATACTCTATGCTTTTTATGAGTATGAATCTTGAGTGATATAAGTCACTAGCAAGTTAATATAAAAAAAGTTAATTATACAATGATTTTCCTGTTCATTTCCTCAATTACATAAGCTCCGAAAACGAATTTTTGGTAATCTAATGGTAATCCATTGTTTGTAGGATTAGGTTATAAGTGCTTATTTTTAATGAAACTGACTTTTGAAAGCTTGATTTAATAAGCTTTTATTGAGGTTTTACTTTTGCTACCCAAAACCAGGTCTTAAGAAAGCACGTAAAGCTTCACAATTCAGTAAACGTTAATCTGTTTGTTCGGATTATTGTACAACACAAACACTTCTCCATTTTGGGAAGTGTTTTTTTCTAAATTGACGAAACAGTAGCCGTAGCTGTTGCGACTTTAGTCGCTTACAGATATGGCTACACAGAAAACAAAGTTTTCGTGCCTCAAAACGTTAAGAACCAGCTACAATACAGTATTTACAACACTTCATGGTTCACACCATGGGGTGTTTTTTGATATTTTTTAGCAAAATTCACACCACTTTTCACAACAAATTCACACCGTTACTTTTTAAGATTGCAGAGTAGAAGGATATGAGTAGCAGAGACAAGGTTAGTATGTATTTTTGAATGTGATAAAAACGAGCAGGATCACGCTGCTCGTTTATGTGTATTTGCTACTAATCGTTTTCTCCGGCTTTTAGAATTGCATCGAAAATTAATAAATACTCTTTGCGTTTGTTACTGCTTAGATTTGATAAGTTTGTCTGCAAGGTGTCGAGTAAGGGATCTATCGGTTTGTCGATTGCTTGATAGTCATTGAAGAAAGTTGTTGTTGAAATGTTGAAGGCGCTAATTAATTTATCTAAGGTATTAACCTTGATGTTTGAACGTTCTCCACGTTCAATTTTTGCGATTGAAGACACATCGATATTGGCTGCTTCAGCTAATTGTTCTTGTGTTAGTTTAAATTCTTTTCGTAACTTTTGTACCTGTTTTGCAACATATTGATCAAGGGTCATTTCCTATCCTCCTATCCTCTAAGGATATATGTTTTTAAGGATAGTTAAAAGGTCTCAAAAGGACTATAAAAATAGACTTATAAGGATGGTTTGTGTTGTAATAGCTTTAATAAAAATATAGGAGAACAATATGAACAAGAAGATAATCCTTAATAGCTTATTGGTGCCGTTAGTTGCGTCGACTGGAGTGGTAGTTCAGGCAGAACAAGTAGATACTACCAACGTTCCGGAAACAGTTGTTGAGAACTCTGCTCAAAGTACAGATGCTACAACAGTTCCTACAAAGGGAGAAGTAGAACAAGCTAAATCCGAATTGGATGCGGCTAATACTGCGGTCGCAACTCAGGAAGCAGTTGTTGAAAAACAGCAACATGCGGTCAATACAGAAGCGGTTGCTGTAACGACAGCCAAAGAAGAATTGACATCAGCGAAGACAATTGCAGAAAATGCAACTGACGAAAATATCGCTGCTACATCACAAGCGGTAACTGAAGCTGAAACCAAAGTGACAGAAACTGAACAAGCTATCGTTAACGCACAGAATGTTGTAAGTGAACAAGAATCGGCTATTGCTACACAGGAATCGATTGTTTCTTCTGCACAGGAAAATGTTACTTCTAAACAAGCAGAGGTAACTTCAGCACGAGCAGTTGTTGATTCTGCCCAAGCTAGTCTTGACGGAACAGGTGCAAGCAAAGTGATTGCAGCTCAGGAAACCGCTCAAAACAATGTTACAACCGCTGAAACTGCGGTATCTACTGCACAAGATGAATTGGCTTCTGCCCTTGAAACAGACGCTGCACGTGCAATCTCTATCATTGAAAAAGAGAGAGTTGTAACATCTGCACAAGAAACAGCAACCACAGCAGAGGCAACATTGGAAGCTGCTCAATCAACTGCAGCGAGCACACAAGCGACCTTGGATTCTGCTACAAGCGCTTTGGCAACTGCAAAAGCGGATTATGACTCAATTAATACCATTTTTGTATCAGATGAATATGTAGAAGCACTAAGATAATATAAGGATAGTCGCTATGGCAGTGACGCTTACAAAGCCGCAGTTGCCAAATTAAAAGAGATCAACGAAGGTTTACGAGCAGCAAATACTTACAAATCAAATGCGAATGACAAGTTGATTGTAATTGAAGATGTAAACAATATGTCTGACGAGTTGCTAACAGAGCTTTCTTTATTTGCATCTGACTTGGTAAATCAAGTTCGAGCTAAATTTGGAACGGTCTCTACATCTGTAACTACAAGCAGTGTAAAAGCTTCTGATTTGGTAACTGATGGATATGTAGCAGATAACTATGGATGGGAAAGTATCGTAGAATTCAGCCACAACGACTCCACTCTGGATAAAGCAGGAAACTACTTTACTAAAGTGACAGTTGGAGAGAATTTAAACACCTGGAAAACCTTCTAAGTAGAACGAACGTAGATAATGTAAAATCACTTATCTACCGTGCTATGATTGACTTCCTATACAACGGACGTGAGTGGCTACACGCGTCATCTGTGACAGGTTTGGATCTTTCAAGTCGTGCTACTGCAACGTATCTTGGTGTAGATATTTCTTCAGTGGCAGGTGCAACCAGTGTCCACTTGAACGATATTGACACAACTGACCTCTGGTCTGGGAATACCTTCAGCACCACAGCTATCGCTAATCCAAATGATAGTGCAGCTATCCGTAGCACTTACGAACAGGCACAATCTGCTTACAATACTGCGTTGGCAACCAACCAGGAAGCACAGAAAGCCCTTGCTACTGCCAAAGATACAAATACAACAGCTCAGACAGCCCTTGCAACAGCTCAAGAAACTCTTCGACTTGCAAATGAAGCCGTGGCTAACTTGAACGCAAGTATTCAAGAAAAACAAGCAACATTGGCAGCTGCTAAAGCAGTTCTTGCAGAAAAAGAATCGACGCTCGCAACAGCAAAATCAGAGTTGGCAACAGAAGTAGCTGCTTTGAACAATTTGAAAAATCAAGTTGCTTCATCAAAAGCTACGATTACAGCTCTTGAAAATGAACTAGTAGGTCAGATTTGGAGTGTGAAATACGAATTGCTGTGAGGCTGGGCAAAAACTAGCTTCTCACATATAAAAAACGAGCAATTCCAATTAGGAGTTGCTCGTTTTCCATTTCATGCTTTATAATTATAATAACGACAAAACAACTAGAAAGGCATGAAAATGTA
>NZ_JAOTGB010000033.1:0-9589 GCF_044427425.1 Streptococcus sp. 2018WUSS126
TAGCTTGAATCATGGTTTTCATCGTTAGCTGACTTTTCCGACTAAAATCTTTTTCAGGATGAAGCACAAACTGGTTTGCGGTGGAAACGATGTCGTTAATACTATCAAGTAAATGAGCTTTAATCTGGTCTAGCATGATTTTTCCCCTTTTATTTCTAGTGTAACATAAAAAACTAACCTACCACAAAACGTGATAGGTTAGCTAACTTAATGACATTGTGGAATTTCCAGACTTTTTCGTGCTTATACTAAACAACTTCGCACACACCTATAACAGATAGGCATCAATAGTTCAATATTAAATCTATTTTGTTAGGAATTAATCTTCTAATTCAATACCGCCATCAAGATCTAGGATAACATCTTGGATCTCTTCCGCAACAACAGGAGCTTCTTCGGTCGCAACCTCTTCAACTCCATCTGCTTCAATTAAACCATAATGAACACGAATCTTGCGGTCAATTTCATCAAAGATTGCCGGATTATCTGCTAAGAATTTCTTAGCATTTTCAGAACCTTGGCCAATTTTTTCTCCATTATATGAATACCAAGCACCTGCTTTTTGGATGATGCCGAGGTTGCTACCAATCTCAATCAATTCACCTGTGCGAGAAATTCCTTCACCGTACATGATTTCAACAACAGCTTCTTTAAATGGTGGCGCCACCTTGTTTTTCACAATCTTCACCTTGGTTTCCTTACCAACGTTTTGATCTTTCTTGTCGCCTGTTCCTTTGATTTGTGTGTTTCCACGAACATCCATACGGACAGATGCATAGAATTTAAGCGCACGTCCACCAGGTGTTGTTTCAGGGTTACCAAACATGACACCGACTTTTTCACGCAACTGGTTAATGAAAATGGCTACTGTTTTTGTTTTGTTGATGGATGCACCGAGTTTGCGCATGGCCTGACTCATCATACGAGCCTGCAAACCAACGTGGCTATCACCAATATCACCGTCAATTTCTGCACGTGGTACAAGGGCTGCAACCGAGTCAACAACAACCAAATCAACAGCACCAGAGTCAATCAACTTACCAGCGATTTCAAGACCCTGCTCTCCTGAGTCTGGCTGTGACAAGAGCAACTCATCAATATTGACACCAAGAGCTGCTGCATAGGCTGGATCCAAGGCATGCTCCGCATCGATAAAGGCAGCAATACCGCCATCTTTCTGAGCTTGAGCTACTGCATGAAGGGCAACAGTTGTCTTACCTGAGCTCTCTGGACCGTAAATCTCAATGATACGCCCCTTCGGATAGCCACCCGCTCCAAGCGCAATGTCGATTGACAAGCTACCTGAACTCATGACTTGAACTTTTTGCTCAGCACGCTCACCAAGACGCATGACAGCACCCTTACCAAAATCTTTTTCAATTGATTTTAGGGCATCATCCAGCGCTTTTTTACGCTCATCGCCAAATTTCTTTGTAATATCTTCTAATTTTTTTCCTGGTTTCTTAGCCAATGATTTTCTCCTCTTTTCTTAGTCAAACTATTATAGCAAATATCTGCTATTTCACAAAGTGTTTCGTACAAAATCCCAGGCCTGCAAACAAGCAAGCTGGCGAAGGTATTGCCACGAATAACCACCTAAATCTATCTCTTTTTTGGAAATACCCGAGGTCGTAGCCAAAGTGAGATATACTTTTGCAAGTACGTTGTCCTCTGTTGATTCCGGTTTGATAAGCACAGACACAGCCAAACCTAAATCAGCTTGCAGCTCCTGCCGAATGCAGTCAGCTTCCTCTGATAGCCTGCCCGATTCTGTCCCTAGCTGACCGATGACTTTCCCTCCGCTAAAATACGGCTGATCAGCCAAAGCCAAACTCAATTCAGCTTGCAAGAGACCACCTGTCCCCTGTTCGACGATGACTATAGTTTGTTTTTTCTCTATCAAACAAGACGCTACCATTTTGACCAAACTATTGTCCTCTCCGTAGGCATAGAAATAGTCTGCCAGTTTGTCATGTTGTAAGATTTCTTCTTCCAACTGATTCAAACGTAGATTTGCTTCTTCTTGGCTGGTCGCTTTGGTGGACAAGCGTAAAGTCACCTCTCCAACCTTAGCATAGGGTGCTAGAGTTGGGTCTGTCTGCTTGTCAATCAAGTCCGCCAAAACAGTTACCAACTGGCTTTCACCAATGCCAAAAAAGCGTAGGACACGCGAATAAAGTTGCTGCTGAGATTGGGACAGTAAAGGCAAGAGACTCTCAGAAAACATGGCCTTGAGCTCACTTGGTGGACCAGGCAAAACAATATAGGTTACACCATCTTGCTCAATCATACCACCAACAGCTAAACCAGCTGGATTCGGTAGCGCCTGACTTCCCTCCACAATCTGTGCCTGACGCTCATTATTTGGTGTACGGACACGACCTGGGCGACTGGCAAAGAAGCGGTCTAATTTTGCCATAGCCTTTTCATCAAAGACCAATTTTCTACCTAAGAAGGTCGCCAGGGTCTGCTTGGTCAAGTCATCCTCAGTTGGACCAAGTCCTCCACAGAGAATGACCAAGTCGCTCCGCTGACTGGCTACTTCCAGTACAGACAGAAGCCTGTTTTCATTATCTCCAACAGCTGTGTGGAAATAAACATCAATTCCCAGCTCTGCACATTTTTCCGAAAGGAACTGAGCATTGGTATTAACGATTTGGCCTGTCAAAATCTCCGTCCCAACGGCGATTAGTTCTGCTTTCATATTCCTCCTCTGTCTAGGGTGCGATTGCTCGCTCATCTAATTAGTTCGTAATTTCTTTCCAATCTCACAAGTTTCTTCATGTTCATTCAACAGACCTGCTGCCTGCAAATAAGAATAAATACAGACAGGACCTACAAATTTGAAACCTCGCTTTTTCAAATCTTTTGAAATTCGCTCAGACAAGTCGTTCTTGGTCGGCAATTCTCGGAAGGACTTGACAGGGTTGTCGACAGATGTAAAGTTAACCCATTCCCAAAGATAGGTATCAAACGTGCCGAATTCCTCCTGTACTCGAAGAAAGGCCTGGGCATTGGCGCGGGTAGCATACAACTTAGCCTTGTGACGAATGATATGTGGATTATCCAAAAGTGCATCCAAATCTTCATCGGTCAGAGCCGCAACCTTTTGAATATCATAGTTGAAAAAAGCAGAGCGAAAAGCCTGGCGTTTGTTGAGAACAATTTCCCAGGAAAGTCCAGCTTGGTAGGATTCCAAGCAAAGCAACTCAAACAAAGACTGTTCATCGTGAAGTGGCTTGCCCCATTCTTCATCATGGTAAGCAATATAGAGTGGATTATTTAGATTAACCCAAGCACAACAGGACATAGAAACTCCTTTTCGTGAATAACTAAAGTGCGAATCAGGATAAGCTGACTGAAACACGACTACGATACTTTGTAAAATTGTCAAACTGAATCATAAATATCACCGAATAACGCAGTTGAATCTGGCAAGAGGCGTCGTTAAAACTCGCCTCTTACCTAGCTGTCATTACGGAGGTCTCACAACGAAATTTCTGTTCGACCGTCTATTTTGCTTTGTATCGCTTAACGCCCTTTGTATCTGGACACGACATGAGCCGCAAAAATTGATATTATTTTTGTGGCGAATTAGTAAGGTACCTAGGCAAGTCGCAAATAGCGATTGCCGTAGTAGGATGAGTTACTTTAGTAACCATCATACTGGTACGTTAATTGAACACGGCTACGATACTTTGCAAAAAGATAAAGACTTCCTAGATGCCAAAGCATCTGCGTCAGCTTTCCTATTTTGCTTTGTATCGCTTAACGCCTTAGTATCCTATCACTTCATCAACATTTTAAGTGCTGACTTGATGTAGTTTTCGGCGGTGTCATTGGTGCCGTCGAAGAATTTCTTGATTTTCTTGAGTTCGGCTGGTCGGTAGCCAAGAGCTTCCATGGCTTCCATAGCTTCTTCGAGGGCGATATTTTCACTGGATGGTGCTACTTGTTGGACAGGACCAGCTTCTTCGCTCATGACAAACTTGCCTTCCAGGTCCAAAATCATCTGCTGGGCTGTTTTCTTGCCAATCTTTGGAAACTTGGTCAGGTAGGTAATGTTTTTCTGCTCAATGGCACGAACAAGTCCGTCATTATCATCGACAGCAATAATAGCCAGAGCTGTTGTTGGACCAATACCTGATACTGAAATCAGACTCAGAAAGACGGATTTTTCATTTTCTGTAGCAAATCCGTAGAGCAGATGAGCATCCTCACGAATCACCTGATGTGTATAGACAGTCACTTCTTGCTGGACTTGTCCTGAATAGGCGTAGGGGTTAGCAACCTGCAAGATATAGCCTACTCCTTGCGTTTCTACCACAATGTATTTTGCAGTTATTTTCGTTAAAATTCCTTTGATATAGTCGTACATATACTTCCTTTACTAGTGTGTCAACTCTTTGTCAACGGTTTAATACTTGCCCAATTCTCGCAAACTCGTGTGGTTTTCTTGAATGCGACGGAACATTTTTTCCATGTCCGACTTGCTAAAATGCACTAAAACTGGACGACCGTGCGGGCAGTTATAGGGATTTTGGCAGTAAGACAATTGTCTCAATAAATCACGCGCCGAATAATCATCCAAAGCATGGTTGGCCTTGATCGACCGTTTACATGACATCATGATAGCCAGTTCTGCCCGATACTGCTTGATTGACACCTGATCCGTCAAGAGCAACATGTCGCACATCTCATAGATGCCAGACTCAATCTCCTCTTCCTTCATCCAAATAGGATGTTCACGCAGAATAAATTGATTAGCTCCATATTCTTCTAAGTTGACACCAACTTGACGAAGAGCATCCATTTTGTGGACAAGGTTAAGGGCATCATTCTGCGGAAATTCAAAAATATACGGCACCAATAACTGTTGAGCTGAATTGTCAACCTGTCCAATTTTCTCACGATAGTATTCGTATTTGACCCTCTCTTGTGCGGCATGCTGGTCAATGATATAAAGTCCTGTCTTACCTTGTGCAAATAAATACGTCCCATGCATTTGACCAAAATATTCTAACTCTGGAAATGTCGAGGTTTCCTCCCGGTCTAATTTATCTACCAGTTTTGCCAATTCTTTTGCACTTAGATTAGGATGCTCCTGATCTTCTGATTCCACCGACTGACGTTCTGCAAATTGAACAGATGTAGGTTTATTTTCGACAGGCGACTCAACAATCTCTTGCCTATCCTCTTCGAGAGGTTTGACATCCTCAGCGACCACATCTGGTTTTAAGAAGAAGTCTTGCTTAATCGTATCATAATAGATTTTTGGCTCTTTGAGTGGTAAGGTGCCTTGCTCTGCTTTTACTTTTGGTCGAGTACTTGACTGAGCTAAATTCTCAAGAGCATCTGGTATCAAGTCCTGCTCTTTAAGCGCTTGACTAATCGCCTCTCGAATCAAGGTCATGAGTTCTTTTTCCTTGGAAATACGGACCTCTTGCTTGGTCGGATGGACATTGACATCAGCAAGATAAGGGTCAATTTCTATAGAAATGACTGCCAGCGGAAAGCGTCCAACCATCAACTTACTACCATAACCTTCCAAAATCGCTCGATTAAGCAAAAAATTCTTGATATAGCGACCATTGATGAAAATGGAAATGTAGTTGCGGTTGGCACGAGTCAACTCTGGCAAGGAAACGTAACCTGAAATCTGAAAATCCAGGTCTTCTGCCTCAATTTCAACCATTTTTTTGGCAGACGCAATCCCATAAATCCCTGAAATTGCCTGACGAAGTTTCCCTGTCCCTGCAGTTCTAATTAATTCTCGTCCTTCATTTACTAAGGCAAAAGCTATTTCCGGATGAGCTAGACTCAATCGATTTACAACATCAACAATATGTGATAATTCAGCCTGTTGACTGCGAACGTATTTGAGACGAGCAGGGGTATTGTAAAATAAATCCGAAATAGTAATCTGCGTACCAACTGGACGACTAACGGGCTCCTCTTTCTCGATGACACCACCTTTGGCCTCCAAATGAAGTCCGTGTGTAGAGTCTGCTGTAGCTGTCTCAATGACCATATGACTGACAGAAGCAATGGAAGGCAGAGCTTCTCCACGAAAACCGAGGGTGCGAATACGAAACAAATCCGATTGACTTTTTATCTTACTGGTGGCGTGACGGCGGAGGGCAAGCGCTACTTCATCAGGGGCAATTCCCTCTCCGTTATCCGTGATTTGAATCATTTTAAGGCCAGCCTCTTCAACACTAATTTCAATCTGACTAGCCCCTGCGTCAATGGAATTTTCCACCAACTCCTTAACCACACTGGCTGGTCGCTCAATGACCTCACCAGCCGCAATCTGGTTGGCTAATATTTCTGGTAGTTCAATAATATGTGACATCATTTCTCCTACATTTCTTTAATAATTTTTCCCGAATGCTTATTTTTCCATTATACCACATATCCACTTTCCCTACTTTTCCCAGATAGGCTAAAGAAAAAATGACTGCCTGAGCAATCATTCATTCTTTTGATAAATCGTAAAGTAATCCGTTGTCTGAACAGACTGGTACTGTGATTCTAAATTTGTCTTGATTTCATCTAGAATTGGCAAATTCTTATTGACGACTACAAATTTTGCCTCATTTTTATTGATGTCATACATCAAGCTATTTTTATTGTCGTCAGTATTCAGATAGGGTTCTGCTGTAGTAATCGTTGCGGCAGATAAACGTTGACTTGAAAGATATATGCTTGCGCTATTATCCCAAACATAAATCTTGTCCGAATCTTTCGTTTGTTCACCAATGTAATTGGCAACTTGTTCACGGTCTGTTCTCAAATCTCCCTGTATCAAATAAAGATAAGCAGGTTGAGCGATAATACCCAAGCAAATAGCTAACGGAAGAAAGAATTGACGACGTAAATATCCACGATGATCTTCTACATCTTCATCACGCAGGTAAACGACTGACATCGCAAAACCATACGGTAAAAGAAGAATGAGTTGGCTCCATTGAAAATTAGCATTCCCAATAACAAAGACACATTGAACTAAGAAAGTCAATAATAGGAGAACTTTGATATAGGTATGTCTTCCTTGTTTGAAAGAAAACACCATTTGGATGAAACTTTTAAAGAATCCAGATAAGAGTAAAAATACAGACACAATCGCCAAGGCTAAATATAGATAGGAATGGTGAAAGTCTAACTGTAAGTTATAAAGGAAAGTTTGTTGAATAGCTGTCCCCAGAATCTGCGCCTCAAAAGCATAATAACCTACCGCATATAGAATCAGAAGAAAACCAAAAATGGTCGCTAATAATTGATAGATTCCTCGAGTAACTTGGCGGTGTTGGATATTAAAAATAAATAAAACTAGACCTGCAACTAACCAAAGAATCAGACTTTTTGGGTAAATTAAAAATACCAATGCCGCATCGATTCCGTAGAGGATAAATGCCTCATCACGCACTGCATTTTCAAAATAGCGGACCAGAAACCACACACTAGTCAAAAGAAACGGAAGAGCAAACATTTCTGCATACATTCCTCCAAAACCAAGTGCAAAAATAAATACATAGAACCAATGACTAGAACTTGTCGCTAGGTGTTCTGACTGACTAAAATAAGCTACAATCTTATAGAAATAGATTCCCGCTATCAGTAACGCTATAAACTGGAGGATTCCAAAGATAATGAAAGTCCCTCCCAGATGACCTAAGAAAGCAAGTAAGTAGAATAATAACCCGCTTGTACCAAAGAAATCACCATAAGGGATTTGTCCATTTGCCATTGCCATCCCTGCATATAAATTTTGAGTTTGTATATTGGTTGCAAATGGCATTAGCAGTGGATTGGCTACGCTAAAAACACTTAAAACTAAGCTCCAAACAAGAGCTGGCCAATACTTTGTCTTTAATACTCTTTCATGAAATTCACCATTCAGTTGCACTTGCTGTCTGCGTGATGCTCTACGACTACGCCGATAAGTTTCCTCAGGATGAGTAACTACGTCCGAAACTACATCTAATTCTGTCATTTTCTTCTCCTTGGATTTGCTTTCCTTATTATATCAAAAAGCACTCCCGATGTCATTTCCTATCGGGAGTTCTAGAAATTTTTGCAAACTGTTCTAATTGGCGAAAGGTATGGCGTTTGAGCTTTTCAAATTCCTTTAGAAATGCTATTTTTTCTGCATGTGTCATACCTATTTATTCGCAAAAAGATAGTCATTTTTTAAAAAGCCGACGAACTTCTGAGATAAAGTAGAGGGAGCCTGTGACAATCAAAATACCTTGCTTGCTAGATTGCCAGTCTTCTATAAACTGCTGATAATTCTCAACATAATCTCGTCCTTGTCGGTTTTCCTCAGACAAGGCACCATCATAAGCAAAGCTGGTTAATACAAGGGCAGTATGTGGTAATTTTTCGTCCAATAATTCCAGCATTTCTTGAAAGTCCTTGCGTCGAAGGGCTGAAAAGAGAATAGTAACAGGCTCTTCTTGTTCCTGAATAAATTCAACCAAACGTTCGATAGCGGGGACATTGTGGGCTCCGTCCAAATAGATTTTTGGCTCTTGAGCAACCAATTCCAAACGACCAGGCCAGCTGGTTTGGGCAAGGGCTTGTTGAATCAACTGAGGTTGAATGTCTTTTTGGATATTGGTCATATAGAGTATAAAAGTTTGTAGGGCTACGGCCGCATTCTCTTCTTGATGATGGCCTGCCAGACCCAGAACTAATTCTGATAGGTCGATGTCCGTATTGCTGAACTGTCCTGCTTTATAGGTAAATTCCTGACCAAATTGATAGACAGGAGCTTGATTGTCAAGGGCAATTTGGCGACAGATGGCTGTGGTTTCTGGAGAAAGCGGTCCAAGGACGACAGGCACGTTTTCCTTGATAATCCCCGCTTTCTGCTCTGCTATTTCCCCTAAAGTCAAGCCTAGTAAATCCTGATGGTCCATGCCGATGGAGGTGATAACGCTTAGGGCTGGTGCCACGACATTGGTCGTATCCAAAAGCCCTCCGATGCCGACCTCTACTAGTGCCACATCGAGCTGCTGGTTCTGGAAATAGAGGAACATAATGAGCACCATGACCTCAAAATAGCGGAAAGGCTCATAGCGAGCGGCGATTTCCTGCTCCAAGTCGTAGACTTTCTGTAAATAGTGCTGAAAATCATGGTCAGAAATGGGCTGGCTGTCGATACAAATCCTGTCGTGTACGCTCACCATGTGGGGTGACACGAAACTGCCGACACGCAAGCCATGTGCCTGAAATAGCTGGCGCATAAAGGCAATGGTCGATCCCTTGCCATTGGTTCCAGCGACATGAATGACCGGAACTGCAAACTGGGGATTTCCTAGCTGTTCTAGGGCATACTCAATCTTTTCCATCTTGTAATGAAACACCTGACCTTGCTTGGTGTTTAACCAATTTTCTAACATAGCCACCTCCTACATACTGTCTAGTATAACAAAAAAAGAGGCTGGACAAAAAGCCCAATGTCATTAAGTTAAGCATTTAAGCAGCTAAAGAAACTATTCCCGTCTGAGCAGTTCATGACAAAACGGGAATAGTTTTTGTATTTAGGGCGCACAAAAAGGAAGTTTTTAACCCAATTTTTTAA
>NZ_JAOTGB010000034.1:0-9102 GCF_044427425.1 Streptococcus sp. 2018WUSS126
ACATCTATTTTTATAATCATCAACGATTTCAAGAACGCAACAACGGCCTTGCCCCTCTTGAAATGAGGAACAAGGCCGTCGCCTAATCTTTTATTATTTCATTGTCCACTTGACAGGGAGCAGTTCAGGATTGAGAACACTAGCTTTTTTCTATATACTTATAAAATATAGTTGTTTAGTTTGCTTTTAGTACTAGCTTCAAAGGTTCGGGGAACCTTTGGAGGCTGGAAATAAAGCGAACAACGTTCGCATCAAAAAGTCGCAGGCTGTACTGGAGTACGGCAAAGCGAGTTCAAATCACTCCTGTGGAGTGTTTGAAGTTGGAAATAAGGAAACGACGTTTCCTCGCTCGTCGAAGTAATCAAAGATAAACTAAATGACTATATATTCTTCAATGACCTGAAGTACACCTGCCTCCAGATGGCTGGGAGCTCGGTACTTGGCTACCGCCTTGACCTTGTCTGTCGCATTTTCCATGGCATAGGGATAGCCAACATAGGACAATAACTCAATATCATTGTCTGAATCACCGAAGGCCATCACCTGTTCAGGTTCGATATCCAAACTGGTCAAAACCTGTTCCAAGCCCCATGCCTTATGAATCCCTTCTGGCAATATATCAATGGAGCCATAGCCACTAGTCACTGCAACCATCTGACCTTGAAAAGCCTGGTTAAACTCTTCCGTTATCAATTCTACACGTGCTTCAGGAACCCAGAGACCAACCTTATAAATAGGTTCAAAATTAGGATAGGCACTGAGGTCGTCTAAATAGGTCACACGATTTTGGAAGGCAGCCATTTGAACTGGTTCTATTGGCAAATCCGTCCCTGCAAATGGCATACCTGCCCCAGCCTGCATATAAATATTTACATCGTTCGATAACATCAGACATACATCCGCCCAACGGCCTTTGAAAAAATGCAGTATTGCTTCAACTTCCACTTGCTGAATAACCCGACGAATTACTGTCTTGCCATTTTGATACACATGGGCACCATTATCAGCCACGACAATCAGTCGATTTTCAAATCCTTGGCAGAGCTGCAATAACCTGCCCATCCCATTCCCACTCGCAATGACAAATGGAATATGTTTCTCTTCTAGCTTCTCCAAGACCCGTGAAAATCGCTCTCTATCAAAACTCCCCTGACCATCTAAAAAGGTCCCATCCATGTCTGTTGCAATTAATCGAACTATCATCTTCTCTCTCCTCACCATACCAAATTGACAAAGTCTTTCATTTCTTGATAGGCTGTATCCACACGCGCCTGCGTATCTAGATCCAATTGTCCATAGTATCGACCACCAGCGACCCAGTCTTCCAATACATAGGTCTGATAGCTAAAACGCTCATAACCATCTAGTGAATACGTTCCCTGAGAGATACGATTCACCCAGGTTGGATGCGCTTGGGCTGTCCGAATACTTGTCTGCCCATCCTCTTTTTGAATCCTTATATCCATCAAGACACCCCGCTCGGTCCATTGGGAATTTGGTGTATCATCCATGCTTTCAATACGCTGATTGGACAGGAAATTCCCCATCGAATAGATAATCAATTTTCTCTGACCATCTTTTTCAATAATCTCTGCGGGCTCGACTACATGCGGATGCCCACCAAGAACGATGTCTGCTCCCCAATCAATCATTTGATGGTACAAACCGGTCTGTTCCTCCGTAGGCTCTAACTGGTATTCCACACCCGTCTGAGGCATGACGATGGTAATATCTGCCTCTTTCTCAGCTCGCTCAATCTCTGCCTGCATCTTTTCTTTATCAAAATCCGATAAATAGGCATCATATTCCTCCTGACTCAGCAAAGCCTCCATCCCATTGAAACCGTAAGCATAGGCTAAAACCGCTATACGGATACCATTGACTTCCCGAATGTAGAGTGGTGCAGTTGCCCGATTGCCTTCAGCGTAGACACCGACTGTATCCACACCTGCATCTCTAAATGTATTGACAGTGGAAACCAATCCAGAAAGATGTGAGTCCAAAATATGATTGTGGGCTAAGTCCACCAAATCGTAGCCCGCATCATGGATATTGTTGGCGACAATGGCAGGCGCATTAAAAAGTGGATAACCTGCTAATTCGACATCTGGGGAAATGGTCCCTTCAAAGTCTGCGATAGCGAAATCAGCCTGTTCTATCCAGGGCTTTACGTAGGTAAAATTCTCAGAAAAATCGTAACTTCCATCTGGCTGTTCTGCTCCTCGAAGAATAGGCAAGTGATAGAGTAAATCTCCGTGGGCCATGATGCGAACAGAATTATCTGAGTGCATTGATTCTGATGCCTGATTCAGCCTAGGAACTAGCTGCTCGCTTACAATAATAATCGCCAAGATAATAGTCGCTAAGCCACAAATAAAAAACAAATGCATCTTTGTCCGATAGGACGCATATCGTTTTCTGCGAATAGAGTTCGCCCTTTTCTCCATACCTTTACCCTCATACTCCCTACTTAAGAACCTTTGTTCAAAATACAGTCAGTAGTCCCTCAAAAAACTATTTCTTCCATAAAAGTACATCACTTATAAATAGAGGTTCTAATATTAGTATACGACATTTTTGCTAAAAAATCTAAATAAAATCAGAATTCCATCTCACAAATATATGTTTCCGACTATGTATTCCATTCCTCAAACGATTATCAGACCGATCTTCACAGACCATTTAAAAAGAGCTAACATTATCCCTTCCTAACTCCCTAAAAGACTATCTGGGAGAACGGTACAATGTTAGCTTCTTTTTATGTCTTCAACAGATGATTTTAATCATCCAAGTGCTGTAGCTTGCCACGAAAATCTTCAATGGTCTCGTAGCCTTTTTCAGACATGATGGCCTGCAATTCAGCCGTAATGCGTTCAAAGGCTGCCACACCTTCCTTTTGCAGGGTTGTCCCAACTTGAACCATGCTGGCACCACAGAGAATGTGTTCGAAGGCATCCCGACCTGTCAAGACGCCACCAGTCCCAACAATCTGAATCTCTGGTTTCAAGCGCTGGTAAAAAGCGTGGACATTGGCAAGAGCAGTCGGCTTGATATACTCTCCACCGATACCACCAAAACCATTTTTAGGCTTGATGACAACTGACTCATCCTTGATATAGAGACCATTTCCAATCGAATTGACACAGTTGACAAACTTCAAAGGAAACTGGTTGAAAATCGCTGCTGCTTGGTCAAAATGCACAATATCGAAATAAGGTGGCAACTTAATACCGAGTGGTTTGGTAAAGTAAGTGAAGACCTCCTGCAAAATGGTTTCTGTCGTTTCAAAATCATAGGCAATCTGCGGTTTTCCAGGGACATTGGGACAAGAAAGATTTAACTCTGTCAGCCCCTTAAAATCACTGGCTTCTACAGTTCTCAAAATCTCGTGAGTCTCATCAGGCGACATTCCAACTAAAGATAAAACAAATGTGCGTTCTGGCTCCGTTTCCTGCAATTCTAGTAGATAATCCAAATAGTAAGCCAAGCCCTGATTTGGCAAGCCCATCGAATTGATAGAACCAAGCGGAACATTCTGATAACGTGGTTCTGGATTACCCGCGCGGTAGTCCAAGGTTGCTGTTTTTGTCACAAAAGTACCCGCCTTCGAGTTCTTAACCGCATCCAATTCTTCCTTGGTCATGCACCAAACCCCTGCCGCATTCATCAAACAATTATCAAAGGTAAATCCACCGAGTGTCGTTGCTGTTGAAACCATATTATCCTCCATATTGGTTGTTCTTTCTCGATTATATCATAAGAAACAAACGGATTTTCTCCATTTACTACTAACGTTCGGATTTTGCAATAAAAATTTATTAATTTTTTTAAAATTCTTACATTTTCTTCTTTACATTTAAAAATCATGGTGCTATAATAATTATCAGATAAATTAAATTGTCAGATAATTTAATAAATAAAAAAGAAATCAGGTGATCCCATGTCAAATGCCAAAGCTTACATCCAAGCTTCTTTTGAAGCAGTCAAAGCCCGCAACCCACATGAAACAGAATTCCTCCAAGCTGTAGAAGAGCTCTTCTCTACACTTGAGCCTGTTTTTGAAGCACACCCAGAATACATCGAAGAAAACATCTTGGCCCGTATCGTTGAGCCTGAGCGTATCATCAGCTTCCGTGTTCCATGGACAGATAAAGATGGAAATGTTCAAGTCAACCGTGGCTACCGTGTTCAGTTCAACTCAGCTGTAGGTCCTTACAAAGGCGGTCTTCGCTTCCACCCAACTGTAAACCAATCCATCTTGAAATTCCTCGGTTTCGAGCAAATCTTCAAAAACGTCTTGACTGGTCTTCCAATCGGCGGTGGTAAAGGTGGTTCAGACTTTGATCCTAAAGGAAAAACTGATGCTGAAATCATGCGCTTCTGCCAAAGCTTCATGACTGAATTGCAAAAACACATCGGACCTTCACTTGACGTCCCTGCAGGTGACATCGGTGTCGGTGGTCGTGAGATTGGTTACATGTACGGTCAATACAAACGCCTCCGCCAGTTTGATGCAGGTGTCTTGACTGGTAAACCTCTTGGCTTCGGTGGTTCATTAATCCGCCCAGAAGCAACTGGTTACGGTTTGGTTTACTTCACTGATAACATGTTGGCTGCAAACGGTAAATCCTTCAAAGACCAAACAGTCCTTATCTCAGGTTCTGGTAACGTTGCCCAATATGCTGTTCAAAAAGCGACTGAACTCGGTGCAAAAGTCATCTCTGTGTCAGACTCAAATGGTTACATCATTGACGAAACTGGTATCGACTTTGACCTCTTGGTGGACATCAAAGAAAAACGCCGCGCTCGTTTGACAGAATACGCTGCAGAAAAAGCAACTGCTAAGTACTTCGAAGGTTCTGTATGGAACTACGATGGCAAGGCTGACATTGCCCTTCCATGTGCGACTCAAAACGAAATCAACGGCGAGCAAGCTGCTGCCCTTGTGAAAAATGGCGTTTACTGTGTGGCTGAAGGTGCCAACATGCCATCTGACCTTGATGCTATCAAAGTTTACAAAGAAAATGGCGTTCTTTACGGCCTTGCAAAAGCAGCCAATGCTGGTGGTGTAGCCGTATCTGCCCTTGAAATGAGCCAAAACAGCCTTCGCTTGTCATGGACTCGTGAAGAAGTGGATGGACGTCTCAAAGACATCATGGCCAACATCTTCAACACAGCCAAAGAAACTGCTGAAAAATACGACCTTGGTACAGACTACCTTGCAGGTGCTAACATCGCAGCCTTTGAACAAATTGCGGATAGCATGATTGCCCAAGGTTTGGTATAAGCTTACTTTTAGTTTACTAAACTATAATAAAAACGCCCCAAAAATTGACGTGCTAATTTTGGGGGTATTTTTCATTAAAAAAAGAGGAGAACAGTGGATAAACATGTTCTCCTTTTTAAAATGTAAAAATAACAGATAGGTCGATTATCAAGCCGAACAATCTGAACCAAGGAGTGTTATAAACCCGCAAAATTGTGCAGTATTTAAAACTTTTTCTACAGCGATTAGATACCTTCTGCGACTAATTCCGTCCACATGGCATCTTCGTAGGTAAAACCAAAGTTTGTTTCATTATCTACACCGTAGATAAGTTTTACTTGTACTTTTTCTCCTGGCTTCAACTTTTCGACTAGATTCACATCGTAGGTCCGTAAATCCAGGGAAAAGGGAATCTGACTAACCGGATCAATGAGACTGAAATAGTATTCATCAAAATAGAGCTCTTTTGCGGTCGAATTTTCAACTTCCATTTCAACAACATAAGCTGTGCTGTAGTAGCTATCTACTAGTTCTATGCTATCATCTTTCCCCATAGATGTTACTGTTACATGAAGACCGTTAGAAAAATCAACTGAGTCACCAACTTGATACTCCGTGTATTCTACAGTCTCATCAATATACCCGTCACTACCTGTATCCCAATTATCAAAATTTGCTGCGCTTAGACCGATCATAAAAATAAAACAGGTTACTCCTAGGATAAAGGAGAGGACTGCACCAGCAATGGTCGTCCAAAAGAGAGGCTGTTTGTGCAAGGGTTTCTTCTTATAATACATCTGCCCATTTTCAACGACAAAATCTTTTGTTTGCATAATAAACTCCTTATTTTAAAACAGTTGGTCCACTTGAAGGTAAATCTATTCCTGCTTGACGCAGAGCATCTTGATAAAAACCAAAGAATTGATGATAGATCTTGTTCTGTTGACCGTTGGCTACGAAAAGATTAACACGAAATACAAACTGTCCCGAAATAGCGTTTTGGGGACCTAATACAGTCACACCTGTAATCTGGTCAAAATTGCTGATTTCTCTCAAATTGACCTCTTCTATTACACGATAGACTTGTTCCAAATCGGTATTAAATTTGAGCGGAATATCGATTTGAGCACGCATGTCCCCTCTTGACTGATTGGACACCACTAGAATGTTGCGATTGGGAATAAAATGCAATGTCCCATCTGCATCACGTACTTGTGTTGTTCGGATTCCCATACTAACGATGGTTCCTGAAATGGTAATGGGCCCGTTGGTTAACTTAACCACATCTCCGACGTCAAACTGTCGTTCAATTAAGATAAAGAATCCATTGACCAAGTCTGAGAGAAAACCTTGTGCGCCCAGCCCAACAGCTACCCCAGCAATCCCGGCCCCTGCAAGAAGACTGGATACCGGTAAACCGAGGATACTCAAAATACAGTAGATAAGGATAAAGTAGAGTAGGTAATTTAGGATGCTTTCCACCAGACGACTGATGGTCTTCTGACGACCAATGTCTTGTGTAGATACCTTTAGAGAGGGAACCAAAACCTTTTTCACAGAAGCTTTGGCTATCTTCTTGATAATGTAAAATGCAACAAAGAGTAAAACAAGCGATAAAACCTTATTTAGACCTGCTGTCACAATGGCCTCAATATTAAATTGAGACAAATACTTGGTAATAAAATCATTCATGAGATAATTATAGCAGAAAACATCCTAAAAGAGCAAAGAGGCTGGGCAAAAAGTCCAAAGCCATTTCTCAGAGTTCGTCTTCTCACTCCCTTATCTTATTTCTTCTTTGCAAAATACTGGCGTGTCTCCTTGATGATAACAGGAGAGAGGGCTAGTAAGGCAATCAAGTTTGGTAGGGCCATGAGACCATTTACAATATCTGCAACGGTCCAAATCAAGTCTAGTTTGAGGAAGCCACCAAGAGCTACCATTGCCACAAATAACAGACGATAAGGCAAGATGGATTTGGTACCGAATAGAAACTCGATACAGCGTTCACCATAGTAAGACCATCCGAGAATAGTTGTAAAAGCAAAAAGTACCAAACTAATCGTCAAGGCAATAGATCCTGTACTGCCAAAAACAGTCGCAAAGGCTGCCTGCGTCAGTGGTGCCCCTTCAAGTCCTTCTACTGTCCACTGACCAGTCACCAAAATTGACAAACCAGTTAGACTACAGATAATTAATGTATCAATAAATGTCCCTGTCATAGAAATCAAGCCTTGCTCAACAGCATTATCCGATTTGGCTGCTGCAGCTGCGATAGGCGCCGAACCTAGACCAGATTCATTTGAAAACACTCCACGCGCAATACCACGTTGGATCGCTTCTTTTACAGTTGCCCCTACAAAGCCACCTACTGCTGCTGCAGGTGAGAAGGCAGATTTCAGAACCAAACCAAGTGTCGGAAGCAGTTCATTCCAGTGAACTAACAAGACTATCAAACTTGCCAAAATGTATAAAATCGCCATGAAAGGAACGATTTTGGTCGAAACATCCGAGATTTTTTCAATTCCCCCAAAGATAAAGAAAGCAATTGAAATGGCTGTCACAATGCTGACCAACTGGGGAGCTAATCCAAAACTCGAAGACATGGAAGATGCAATCGAATTAACCTGTGAAAATGTCCCCATCCCCAAAAGTGCCACCAGAACACCAGAAATAGCAAAGAAAACAGCCAAGGGTTTCCACTTCTGTCCCATCCCCAAGGTGATATAATGCATAGGCCCACCTGCTGCTTGACCGTTGGCATCCTTGGTACGGTATTTAATGGCTAAAAATCCTTCCGCATACTTAGTTGCCATCCCGAAAAAGGCTGCTACCCACATCCAGAAAAGAGCCCCTGGTCCACCTGTCGTAATGGCTGTTGCCACTCCGACGATATTTCCCGTACCAACTGTCGCTGCCAAAGCTGTACAAAGAGCCGCAAAGCTAGACACATCTCCTTGACCAGACTGGTCACTAGAGAAAATCAGACGAAAGGCTGTCGGTAACTTGCTAACTTGAAACATCCCTAAACGGAGCGTAAGGTAAACACCTGTACCGACCAAAAGTATTAAGAGAGGCGGTCCCCAAACAAGATTGTTGATAGCTTTAAATAGTTCTAACATAGTTCCTCCTAAGCGTTTCTAATCCGATAAAGCTGCCGGAAAAACAAAAAGAGGCTGAACCCTTCAACCTCTAGAATCAACGTGAAAAATACAGAAAAAGCCTATTTTTCAACGCTCTGTCCTTTTACCTGAGAGTTTCAGTAGCTCTACTTTTACAAGCAGAACTACCTTGCCCCTTCGGTGCCAAAATGGTCTCTCCAGAGTTCCGTCCATTGAACAGTCAGTTTCCCTTCTACCCAATATCAACCGGTTATTCAGTTTTATCTAGTCTTATTTTAATCTAATTTCACGAAAAAATCAAGAATATTTTCTGATACTCAATGAAAATCAAAAGTGGCCTAGGAAACGAAGCCGAAGATAGAACTCTGTTACTGTCTTGTTTCAAGGTAGTCATAACCACCCGTGAAAACGGGTGGCTTGTACACCGGCTATAAGCCGTTTCTCTCCAGCGACGTCTAAAGACGTTCGCTGAACTTCGTTCAGGTTAGTGCTATAATTACTTGACTAATGCCCGTAACAACGGGCTTTTATCTCGTTCTAAAACTGCCATCTGAAAATGGATCTTCATACTCTTTGACACTCAATTTATCAAGTGCAATGTCATTTTTCTCCTGCTCGCGAATATATTTCGCAACTGTCTTTTCATTCAGTCCAACGGTACTAACATAGTAGCCTCTAGCCCAAAACTTTCGATTTCCATACTTATATTTTAAA
>NZ_JAOTGB010000035.1:0-9037 GCF_044427425.1 Streptococcus sp. 2018WUSS126
TTTTCTACGGTACTTAGGTGTGAAAACTATGTGATATTTGTACATCCATTTGGTATGTGATAAACTGTAACTGGTTTTAGCCATTTCTTTTTCCTCCTTTATCTAACCTGAACAATTAGATTATATCAGGAAAAAGAAATGGAAGCTCAAAGCCTTGTCAGCCACCAGCATAGCTGGTGGTTTTCTTGTTTTTCTCTACGAGAAAAACTGGCTCGAAGCCATAACGCAACAACGGCCTTGCCCCTCTTGAAATGAGGAACAAGGCCGTCGCCTAATCTTTTATTATTTCATTGTCCACTTGACAGGGAGCAGTTCAATAATTTCAGTCAGTTTCTTGTGTTTATTCAATCACCAGCATGCCTTCTTTAACGGCAAATGGGTGTTCTGGGTCAATGCGGTCGTAGAACATGACACCGTTGAGGTGGTCGATTTCGTGTTGGACCACGATGGCATTAAATCCTTTGAGTTTGATACGGTGAGTTTCTCCGTTTTTGTCCATGTAATCAACAGTCACGCGCGCGTGGCGGACTACGTAGCCTTGGACTTCGCGGTCAACAGATAGGCAGCCTTCGCCCCCTTCCATAGCCGCCTCTTGGACAGAGTGTGCCACGATTTTAGGGTTGTACATAACCTCTTGTAGAGAGTAGGCTTGGGCAGGTGGATTGCCTTCTTCGTCCTCTGGATTTGGGACTAAGACAGCAATGATGCGTTTGGAAACATCAATCTGAGGCGCTGCTAGACCAACTCCGCCACGGAGTTTCATTTTCTCCGCCATGACTGGATCCTGCGAATGTTTGAGGAATTGCATCATTTTTTCGCCTAAAATAATTTCCTGGTCAGATAGGGGAAATACAACTTCTTCAGCGACTTGGCGTAGGGTTGGGTGCCCTTCACGGATGATGTCATCCATGTCAATCAAATGGGCAGCTTTTGTCAATCGTTCAATAACAGACATAATTCTCTCCTTTGGATATAGTTAAGATAAGTATAGCATGAAATCTAGGAGAATAAAAGTCTCAGTCACCTATCTATTCTGTCTCAAATCTGTTATACTAGTAAAAGACGAACGTTGAAAGGGAGAAAAATGAAAAGAATTTTAGAGAAAGCCAGTTTGCTGGCCCTATCCACCATGCTAGTTTCGACATTTGCTGTCTCGCCAGCTATTCCACAGATGATTGAGCATTTTGCCCAGCAGGGAATTGCAGCGGCCCAGGTGGAAAATTTGATTACGGTGACCTCCTTTGCTATTATGGTTACTCTATTGGCAAATGGTCTAGTTGTCCGTTTCTTGTCTGAACGAAACATTATCATTGCAGGGCTTTTGCTTATGGCCATCGGCGGAGCTTTGCCCATGTTTCTAGCTGCATATCCTCTGATTTTATTGGCTCGTATCTTGCTTGGTTTGGGGATTGGCTTGATCAATGCCCGTGCCATCAACATTATCGGTAATTTTTTCACCGGTCAAGAAAGGGTCAAGATGATGGGCTTGCGTGGTTCAGCAGAGGTAGTGGGAAGCGCAGGGCTTACCCTCCTTGTCGGTTGGTTGACCCAGTTTGGTTGGCAACCTGCTTTTTTGGTCTACCTTTTTGCCTTGGTCATCCTGGCTCTCTTCCTTCTCTTTGTTCCCAAGGAGGAATTGCTGGCTCGCATGGAGGTAAAGGTTGAGGAGAACGCGCCCAAGGTCAAGTTGGACAAGACCATGTGGATGATGGGGATTTATCTGGCATTCTTAGCCTTCTTTGTGATCAATGTCAATACCTTCCTGACCATTCGTATTCCTCAGATTGTTTTAGCCAAGGGCATTGGTACTGCTCAGCAAGCCAGTCTCATTCTCAGTCTTATGCAGGTCATGGGGATTGTGGCAGGTACGGTCTTTAGTAGCCTGGTTGGTCGTTTGAAGGGCTGGCTTTTAGCTGTTTCCTACGTGGTCTTTGGACTCGCGGTTGTCGGCATTGCCTTTGCGGATAATCTCTGGGTACTGGGACTCGGTGGCATGGTGTCAGGATTTTTCTACAGCATCATTCTGACCATTGTCTTTAGTCAGGTGACGGACCGGGCTCCTAAGGCCTTGCTCAATGCAGTCATGACCATCGTCCTTATGGGTTGCAATATCGGCGGAGCCACATCTGCCATCTTGCCGACCTATCTGGAAAAACTCAACCCAACCCCAACAGGAGCCTTTGGTATCTACGCTATCGGCTGTGCCTTGATAAGCGCTGGCTTGATTTATAAACAACTGAAGAAGTAGGAGCGGATTTCCAATGTTATGAAGTTCGGCGTTTAAGCAATCAAAGAAACTATTCCCGTCTGGGCAGTTGATGACAAAACGGGAGTAGTTTCTTTGTGTTTAGGGCGTACAAAAAGGAGTTTTTTAACCCTACGAGCGAGTTTTTTTCTTGCTCGTTTTATAATTCTCCGACAAATTGGTAATGCAGCTCGACGATGGAGCGTCATTCTTTGTTGCGTCCTGCTGGTTGGTGATAAATCAGTTTGTTAACTAATTATTGTGTTGATTGGACTTCGAGGTTTGTATACGGGCGAATGATTGTTAATGAACGATTGGTAGGCTGATAGCTGGTAAATATACATTGAGGTCATTAAATTCCCATTCTGGCATTTTTGGTATCGGGTTTCAAAAGATTTGTTGTCGGAGTTTATTGCTAAGCTTGGTTAATTCTTCTTTTGCGCTATAATCGTTCATAATTTCCTTATCTGTTAAATTGTTAATACTGGAAAAGGATAACTCCCTTCGCGAAGTAAGTCCAGTCTATTTTGATGTAATATTTACAATTTGAAAGTGGATTTTGAAACTAGAGTTCAATGTTTATAATAAAGTTGTAGAATTCGCATGAGTTCTATTACTTTTAATCATCTCTAGATGTAAATCTCTCACTAAATTTATACTACTCAATATGGCCTCTCCTTGATTCAATTTAGTAATTTGCTTGTAAGATTGATTTGAGAGATGGTTTTTAATAGCTTCCAACTCATTTTGGTGAGTAAGACGATGGATAAGTAACGTACCAATTTGCCCGAGAAGTTCTTTAGGGACATCCTGTGGATTTTGTGTTGTTAAGAATAGAAAGATACCTTTTTTTCGTCCTTCCCTAGCAATAGCAGTTAATCCTGTTTGGTAATTATTATCTTGATGGTGTTTGGAATATCGATGAACTTCATCAATGAACATTACGAATGCAATATCATCTTTCTTTTTTGAATTTATGATATGATTGCTTATCAAATCAATTATCATCCCACCAATACTATCGCTAGTACCAATAGACGAAGTATTTATATATAAGCTATGAATACTGCTGTTGACGAAGTTATCAATTTTTTCGATTAAATCAGCATTCCCATTGGTCCTAGTAGAAAAAAACTTTGATAGTCTAGTGTTGGATAATTTGTATTCAACTTTTTGCACAAGCCATTGTTTTTGGTTAAATTGAAATGACCCTGAAATGTATCTTGTCATATTTCTATCTATCTCTACAGCTTCTTCTACAATCTGTTGAGATAGAAGTTGTAGATTAAAGGAAGTGTCAAGTGGTCCTAGACTAGACATATCTCGAGAAACTTCTTCGGGGGTTTTTCCTACCTTAACATATACATTTTCGATACTGTTCTTTTTTTGAAAACGCAAGCTCTTTATAGCATCTGCAAGTACAGCTGGCTGAGTGGAATCATTTGTTTCGAAAAGTGTTGCCCATTGACCGAATGATAATTTTCCTGTATCCAATATTGTGTCAACGCCTAGCTCTAACTTTTCTACATTAGAATTGTTATCAAATGAGGCAGAATACTCTCCAGTCGGGTCAATAATTAAGACTTTTTTATTGTTTTGAATAAGTTTATCTAAGATGGATAGAGAGGAGGTTGATTTACCACTGTTGGTTGTGCCAACAGCCATTATATGTCTATCAAATAGTGTGCTAGGACGTAGAGCAACTTCCTCTGAGAGCATATTAGAAAGTTTTGCGAATGAAGTTAGTTTTATTTCAGGAGTATTTGGATCATCTTCTTTTAGCTCAATTGAATTAAGGTAGATATCAATGATTTTTTTATTTGCGATATAGACCCTATCTGTTAATCCTACTGTAGTAAAACCAGATAATTTGAATCTATTACTGTTGTTCGGCATTATACCAATTATATCTAAGCTTAGTTCGGGGTAAATTTTTTCTGAATCATCTTTTAGGAGAGCATTATGAACGCTGTCTGAATTGGGTAATTTTGATTGGTATACCTCTCCTAGGAAAATTCCTAAAGTGGATTCAATAACAACAAGAAAGTTTATGGTGTTAGGTACTAATAGTTCTTTTCGAATTTTCCTAAATTTAAGCCATGAAAGATTCTCGACTTGAACAACACTTGAGTTTTTATATACTTGAGAAATCATACCTAAATAGAAATCATTTTTATCACCATTGGCATATAGGGTATCAATCATTGCTATCACCTTTTACGAAATAATCGGTTAAATCGGAATTCATAGTTGTTTGTAGAAAAGCGATATTGTAATCTTTTTCCATTAAATCTAATAGTACCTTCCAGTTTTCATTTGGAGATACAGGAGAAATATTGAAATCTGTAACTAATATACTTAAACTTGGTACTGTTTTTAAAGCCTGTATTATCATTTGAGAGATGTGATTGTCAGCAAAACTAAACCCTACGGTTATTAAAACAGTATTTTGTTTTCGGAGAAGTGCTTGAAATTTTGAGAACAACTCAAAATAAGGTTTTTCATAGCTCTGCATATACTTATTTGAACTTGGGAAAACCATTATTGGATCCTTGATGTTACTTTTATCCTTTCTAACGATTTCCTCTCCTTCTCGTTCCCAAGTTAAAGAACCATGAATTTTCAACAGATTGATGACAGATTTCTTGTAAGCTTCTTTTTGAGATTTTACTTCCGAAATAGGTTTAGATAGATACCAATCAAACATATCAATATCAAAAGTCGGTTTGTGAGAAAATGTAAAGCCATCAAATACTGTATAATTTAGACTATATGCACTATCTTCAATGATAGTATCATAGTTCGTGGTCACTATTGAAAGTCGGTTTGGCGTAGTATGTAGACCTGTTAATTGTTTAATTAATGTTGCATGTTTAAAGTGCTGCGAATTGTAATTATAAGAAGTTTTCTCTTTAATAATTTCAATAATTTTATTATACGAGCGCTTAAATTTTTTTTCTTGTCTTTTGGGTACAAACTGTAAATATGCTTGCATATGAGATAAGAAATCCTCTAAGTTAAACTTAGAAGAATTGTATTTACACATCACAGATAGATCATCAATAGAGTAATATGTAGAAGAGGTAAGTTGTTTTTTTACTTCTTCTCCGAGCATATCAACTGTATGACCAAAATTTGAATCAGGTTTACCATTATCTCGTTTGGGTACAACAGAGGCTCCAGCACCAGCCAATAGAACTATATTATCGAAAAAATTCATGAAGTCGAAAACTTCATTTTTTATCCTATGTTTAAAATTTATCTCACTAATAGGTTGTTTCTCTTCATCTAGTAGATTCTGTCCGTTCTTGAAATAATTTTGACCCTCTTCCGAGAACGTTGCCATTTTACTTTTATATATTTCTGCCATAGCTATACTCCATTTTTATAAATATTATATCATTAAATAAATTATTGAGCGATAGTGTTAGATAATTTAAAATTTCTATAATTATTTAGGTGTTTCAAAAATATTATATCACTGCTTTTCTGAATAGTCATTTCTCGATTCATAGTATTATCTGGTTCCTGTATTTATTCTTGATTTTCATTATATTCCCATTATTATGAGTTAAAGGAATAGTCATTAGCTTTGGTTAGTATATTTGGGCTACTGTTTGAGTTATGTTATAATGAACCTATGTTAGAAAACAACCGCTTAAATGAATTAATACTCCGTTTTCCCGAGGATGTTCAGTTGATTTTTAAGGACATGATTCCCTCCTATCAGTTGGGCTATGCGGATTATGTCTATCAGACAGATAATTACGCCACCCAAAACCGTCGGATTAAAAATTTGGCAAAAAATTTCCGAAGAATGGATTATTTTTACATCATGCCCTTACCTCAGGATCTGGCATTGGAAATTGCTAACCAATGGCGCTATCAACCACCTTTGGATGCCTATACGATTAGTGCAAACCCCGAGACTTATGCTGAGATGATTTCACCAGAGGCGCGTGGAGACCGCTTTTTTGCAGTCATCCGCAATGCCGCCCTCATGGGCTATTTCTGTATTGACCAAGATGGCGAGACCGTTGACATTCGTTTGGGTATGAAACCTTCTTTGACAGGTCAGGGAAATGGCAGAGCTTTCTATCAGGCTATTGAAGACTATTTAGTAGAGCATGTTCAGCCAGCTAGTATCAAACTGACAGTTGCTAGCTCTCATCAAGTTGCCCAAAAACTCTTTCATGCTCTTGGTTTTACAGAAATAGAAAAGCAAGCAGAATATATCAAAATGGAAAAGAAAGTCGTATGCGATTAGATAAATTTTTAGTGGATTGCGGTGTTGGCAGTCGGACAGAAGTCAAGAAACTCCTGAAAAACAAGCAAGTCACAGTCAACGGCCAAGTAGAAACCTCCCCAAAACAGCAGATTGATGAAAAGTCAGACCAGATTGCAGTAGCAGGTCAGGTCTTGAGCCATGAAACCTTTGTTTACTATCTATTGAACAAGCCCAAGGGTGTGATTTCAGCCACGGAGGATGACCACCATCGGACTGTTTTGGATTTGCTAGATGATACAGCTCGCCAGAAGGAAGTTTTTCCCGTTGGACGCTTAGACATCGATACCCATGGCTTGCTCCTCTTGACCAACAACGGTCAGCTGGCTCATGCCATGCTTTCTCCGAAAAAACATGTTGATAAACTCTACCGTGCACAGGTTGACGGGATCATGACCCAAGAGGATGTCGAACGATTTGCGGCAGGAATTGAGCTGAAAGACTTTACCAGTCAGCCAGCCCAGTTGACCATCCTCTCTACAGATGAAGCTAAGCAGACTTCACTCGTTGACATCACCATCCGAGAAGGGAAATTTCACCAGGTCAAACGCATGGTGCAGGCCTGTGGAAAGATGGTGACAGACTTGCAACGATTGACCATGGGGCCTCTTCGCTTAGATCCAAAATTAGCGCTTGGGGAATACCGCAGGTTGACTGCTGCCGAATTAAAGCAATTAGAAGTCTTTGGTGTGGAATTATAGATATATAGAAGAGACTTGCTCCCGATTGGAGGTCTTCTTCTTTTTGGGGTAAGTAAAAAATGCTAAGGATGTACAGTTGTCGTATCTGAAATTCTAGCCCCTGCTTGACCGTATTTGGTATAACATATTACAATATATATAAGAACCTGTGTTCACAATTCATAGCTTCCATTGGAGTGTTTGAAGGTGGAGATAAGGAAAGGAAATTCCTGACCAATTAGGTGGTAGGCGAAAACAGCCACAGGAGCTTTTTACTCGTCGAAGCCATAAAGTGAAACTAAATGGTGATAGAGTCAAGTATTCCTTCAAAAAATTGCCTTGATGAGCAAAAACGATTTCTTGCATAAGAACACTTTGTTTATGAATATAGGTTCTAAGATTTGTCCAAGAGAGGTTATTATATGTTGAAATATATCCGTGCCCTTCCCCTTGTTATAGTAGCGGGAGCGGTTGTTTACTTTACTATTTTTATCTGTATTGATAATGGTGATTGGACCTATGTTGTGACTAGAGCGCTTGGGCTTAAGGAAGAACATGCCAATAATGTTTCTTTGATTGTAATTGGAGCCCAATCACTTTTTCTGACTTCGGATTGGTTTTACAAGCGGCTTCGTGCCTTTCTCAATCGTCGTTTGGAAAAGGCCAAAGGGCTTAATCGGCAGATTTATCTGGGCTATAAGGCAGGGATTGAGTTTTTGATGGCTCTGCCCAAACGAACTATTTTATTTACATTCTATCTACTTTTAGTAGTTGCTGAAAGTGTTGGTTTGATTGAAAAAGCCAAGGACTATGCTGCGGTAATCATCTTCATAATTGCTGTTGACCGCGTGACCAAAATCTGGCCGGAGGAAAAGCGGAGAATGATGGAGTTTGGTCAGAAGATTAAGAAACGGATTAAGAGTGTGGAGTAGGGAGAGTTGTTTGGATATATTTATTTTTTGAAAATCTAATGCAGGTCTTCTTCTATTGAGAGAATGAACGGAACAGTGTGTTGTCTGTGTCTTACTGAAGGAATTCTAAGCAGTGATATTGCCCTTGAGCCAAGATGCACTGAAAATAAAGTAGGGTGGAATGACACTTAAGTTTAACAATAAGCAAAGATGGACATATTTTGTCCATCTATTTTTATATACTTCTTATTGAGAATATCAGAATAGAGGGGTAAAGATGAACTATTATCACATAAAATTAATGGGAGAAGTACAGCAACTAGAGCGACCTAGTGAATCTTTTACACAAGAAAATAATTGGATGTATTTTTTGAAGGAAAAAGAAGATTTATTTATTGTAACGGGAGCTGCAAATACAAAACGAGAAATAGCAAAAAAGGTTCAATCACTTTGGAAAGTGGATGTCTATTTAGATGGCTATTCTTCACTAAACGAGAATGATTTTATTGAAAAAGTTGGGCGTGAAAATTTGGGAGAATTTGGTTATTTCTTATTGAAGCAATTAAAGGAAGATGAGCAAGGTCTTACTCCGAATGCAGATGTGTTGTCAGAAAATATGATTGGACTCAGCGACTTTAAAAATAGCATTCAGTATCTTATAAACTATTTATACTCAATTAAAATCAAAAATAGCCGATATCCAATCTCTATGTACAATTGATTTGAGTTGATAAACAGTTAAGGTTTGAATAATCTCTTGAAGTTTATCGATTACCTCATTTAAAGTCCTAAATACTTTATTCTTGAAACCAAGTTTACGAATCTCAGCCCAGACTTGCTCAATAGGATTCATTTCAGGTGTATAGGGTGGAATGAAGGTGAATTCTATATTCTCAGGAATATTTACTGTCTTCGA
>NZ_JAOTGB010000036.1:0-7907 GCF_044427425.1 Streptococcus sp. 2018WUSS126
CTACGTGGAACTATTTCAAGAACTTAGTCAAAGACAAATTGACAAGTAAAGAGGGAGCCCGCATTTATGCCAAACGCAAGGTGGATGTCGAACCTGTATTTGGTAGGATGAAGGGTGTTTTTGGCGTACGCAGAGTTCATGTCAGAGGTCAAAAGGTGGTTGAAACTGAGATAGGATTCCTCCTAATGAGCATGAATCTCACGAAATTGGCGAAGAAATTAGCCCATGATAATAGAAACAAAAGGAAAAACACAAATAGTTCGGCTGGATTTCATCAAAATCAGCTTGAATCTATCTGTGTTTTTTATTTACTGGCTAGTTTTTGCTCAGTCTCCTTTCTTTTTCAGAAAAAACTCTGGGCATTTTCTCCGACGCATCACAGGCTCTGTGTTAAAATAAGATATAGTAATTTGAAAGAGAACGCTTACGGATGAAATCTTGGGTTGAGAATGTGACCATAAAAAAATACGAAGATCGGTCTGGTTTGACAGGTTTGAAACAGGGGCCGCTGGTGTGGACCGAGGTCTTTTTGCGCGAGGTCAATCGTCAGTCCAATACAGGGATTTTACATTTTTGGCCCATGGACCAAACGGTCATTCTGGGGATGATGGACAGTCAGGTGGCCCAGTTGGACAAGGGCTTAGCCAGTATTGGTCAGGCAGGCTACAGTCCGATTATTCGGAGTTTGGGCGGTTTGGCCGTCGTTGCGGATGAAGGGATTTTGAATGTCACTCTGATTTTGCCCAATCCTTCTGGTCATAAAGTCGATTTGCGGGAGTCTTATCAGGTTATGGTGGATTTGATTGCTCAGGCGCTTTCGGATTTTCACTTCGAGGTGGTCAGTGGTGAGGTAGCAACTTCCTACTGTCCTGGGACCTACGACCTCAGTATCTCTGGTCGGAAGTTTGCTGGATTGGCTCAGCGGATTTACCAAGAGGCCATTGCCATTTCTGCCTATATCAGTGTGTCAGGCAATCAAGTCAAACGAGGGCAAGTGGTGGCTGAATTTTATGCAGCAAGTTTTGCTCCGCAAGAAGTATCGGACAGATTTCCGCAAGTAAATCCGGATTCGATGGCCAATTTGTCAGACTTGGTCGGTCAGGATGTGACGGTGGAGGATATGAAAACACGAATTGAGCGTGTCTTGATTGAAAACGGAGCTTTTCTGACCACCTTTTATCCTTCGTCGGACAACATGGCTGATTTTATGGCGCTCGGAAAGACCATCAAGCAGTCTATGGAAAAATATGGAATTTAGGAGAAAATCTATGAAATGGAAAGATGCGACAGCCATGGCTCAGGCTGTCAATCAAAAACAGGTTTCTGCCAAGGAATTGGTGCAAGAAACCATTGACAGGATTGAAAAGCTCAATCCCGCCCTCAATGCGGTTGTCAGCAAGCAATATGAAGCAGCCTTGAAAGAAGCGGAGAAAGAAGACTACCTGGGCAAGCCATTTGCAGGAGTTCCTTTCTTGCTGAAGGATCTGGGGCAAAATGAAAAGGGGCAGCCATCTTCTACAGGCTCTCGCCTGCTTGCTGGTCGGCCAGCAGGCCATACCGATACCTATGTCCAACGCTTGAAGGACTTGGGCTTCATCATTGTCGGTCGGACCAACACGCCAGAATTCGGCTTCAAAAATATCTCAGATGCCAGCCTGCATGGTCCTGTCAATCTTCCCTTGGACCCCAGTCGCAATGCTGGCGGATCAAGTGGTGGTGCAGCCGCAGCACTGGCTTCAGGCATGGTCTCTATTGCTGCTGCATCAGATGGTGGTGGCTCAATTCGCATCCCAGCCTCCTTCAATGGCTTGATCGGGCTCAAAACCAGTCGTGGTCGGATTCCAGTTGGGCCCAAGTCTTATCGTGGCTGGCAGGGGGCATCTGTCAATTTTGCACTGACCAAGTCTGTCCGTGATACCCAGCGTCTGCTCTACCATTTCCAGGACTATCAGCTGGAAGCTCCCTTCCCCCTTGTCAAGCTGAGCGAAGAAGAGGTGTTTGGAAAATTGTCTCGCCCCCTTAAAATCGCCTACTATAGCAAGTCTCCAGTAGGGAGCAAGGTCAGTCCTGAAGCGGTAGAAGCGGTTCAAAAAGCCTGTCATCACTTGTCTGACTTAGGGCATGAGCTGGTGGAGTTGTCAGAATATCCTCTGGATGGAGTGGCCCTGATGAAGTCCTTCTACCTGATGAACAGCGTGGACACAGCCCAGATGTTTGACGAGATCGAAGCAGCTTTTGGGCGCCAGATGACCTTGGAAGACATGGAAGTCATGTCCTGGGCTATTTACCAAAGCGGGCAAACCATTCCAGCCAAATTGCACTCCAAGGCCCTCTTGGACTGGGACCAGTTTGGAGCTGACATGGCGCGTTTCCATGAGGATTACGACTTGCTTCTGACACCGACGGTGGCTGATGTAGCGCCCAAGCATGGGCAATTTGACCTGCCAGCAGATTTGCTGGACCGCCTCAAGCACACTCAGAATTATTCCATGGAAGAGCAGCAGGCCCTGATCTGGCAAATGTTCGAGGACAGCCTAGCCCTAACACCCTTTACGCAGCAGGCCAATATTTGTGGTCAGCCAGCCATTTCTCTGCCAACTTATGTGCGGGCTGACGGCTTGCCAATCGGCATCCAATTGACAGCAGCCAAGGGACGAGAGGATTTACTCTTGCAGTTGGCAGACCAAATGGAGGCAGCAGGTTTACTCAACTTGTAAGGGAATTCATTTTTTCAGTTCAATTATTTGCCAAAACGTTTTCAAAATGTTAACCTGTAAAAGTTGGTGGGTTAACACCGGAAAAGTAAAAGGGAAGCTATGGCTTCCAAAGGAGATTGTTTTATGTTGAAAAAAGTTTTGGCCTCAGCTCTCTTGGTTTCTACTTTGACCTTGGCAGCATGTTCTAGCTCAAGTTCTAATACTAGCAGTTCTTCTGCTGAACAGACTCAATGGGAAAAAGTACAAGAAGCAGGTGTCTTGAAGGTTGCAACACCAGGTACCCTTTTCCCAACTTCTTACTACAACGATGCTAAAGAATTGGTCGGTTATGAAATTGACATGATCAATGAAATTGGTAAACGTTTGAAATTGGAAATCGAATACCAAGAAATCGGTGTGGCAGAAGCCTTTACAGCTGTGGACAGTGGAAAAGTTGATATTTCTGTTAACAACTTTGACATGACGGAAGCACGTAAGGAAAAGTATAACTTCTCTATCCCTTACAAATATTCAGTTGGTGGCTACATCGTTCGTGAAGATGGTTCATCAGGAATCGAAGCAGCTGACTTGAGCGACTGGACTGGTAAAAAAGCTGGTGGTGGCGCAGGTACTCAGTATATGAAAATTGCTGAAAAGCAAGGTGCAGAGCCAGTTATCTATGACAACGTAACCAACGATGTCTATTTGCGTGATGTATCAACAGGTCGTACAGACTTTATTCCAAACGACTACTACACACAAGTCATGGCCATCAAATGGGCCAATGCCAACTTCCCAGACATCAAAGTGAAGATGGGTGATGCAAAATACAATCCAACTGAACAAGGGATTGTCATGAGCAAGGCTGACACAAGCTTGAAAGAAAAAATTGACGAAGCTCTTGAAGCAATGAAAGCTGACGGAACTTTGAAGGCAATTTCTGAGAAATACTATGCAGGACAAGATTTGACAATCCCTGTTGAAAATGCTGATAAATTGCCAGTTATCGAAGTTGAATAAAATTTCGTAACAAATTATAGTCTTTTAGTTTACTTTTAGTACTCGCTCCAACTATCTGGGAGATAGTTGGAGGTTGCAAATAAAGCGAACAAAGTTCGCATCAACTGCCGCAGGCATATCTCAATGCTTTCTTGTTTCTTGGCATTGACTTGAAACAGTCCCCCAGACTGTTTCAATCAGGCAAGGTGAGTTAACGAAGTAATAAAAGAAAAACTAAATGACGATAAATGCATCTTGTATAGACTTTGTCAGTCCCAGACTGGCAAGGTCTATCTGGTTTTTAGGAAAGAGGAGAAGATATGGATATCAACTGGCAGGCAGTTTTTAATGCAGATATTGCAAGAGAGGCTATTCCACAGATTTTGGAGGGACTTCCCTACACTCTATCCCTATCCCTAATTGGTTTTGCCTTGGGGACTTTCTGTGGATTTTTTGTAGCCCTCATGCGGATGTCTAAGTTCGGCCCCTTGCGTTGGTTGGCTATGACCCATATTTCTCTCATGCGTGGTATTCCCCTCATGGTTCTTCTTTTCTTCATCTATTTTGGTCTGCCCTTTATGGGATTGCAGTTAGACGCCATAACAGCCTCTATCATCGCCTTTACCTCCATGTCCAGTGCCTACATTTCTGAAATTATTCGTGCATCTCTTTCAGCCATTGATAAGGGGCAATGGGAAGCGGCGCGTTCCCTGGGTTTGCGGACCAATGTGATTTACCGAAAAATCATCATTCCCCAAGCCTTTCGCATTGCCCTTCCACCTCTTAGCAACGTTCTCTTAGACATGGTCAAAAGTACCTCTCTGACAGCTATGATTACTGTACCAGAGATTTTCAATAAGGCAAAAATAGTCGGCGGAGCCAAGTCGGACTACATGACAGTTTACATCTGTGTTGCCCTTATTTATTGGGTTATCTGTACCCTTTATGCTGTCGGACAGGTGCATTTGGAAAAACGCTTGGCGACCTACTAAAAAAGAAAAAGCCCTAGGCTTTTTCTTTTTTTAGTTGTCTTCATGGACATATTCCAAAATATCTCCTGGTTGGCAGTCTAGGATTCGGCAGATGCTCATCAGGGTATTAAAACGAATACCTTTTGCCTTGCCTGTCTTGAGAATGGATAGGTTGGCTTCGGTAATGCCGACTTGCTCCGCCAAGTCCTTGGAAGTCATTTGTCGGTCTTTGAGGACCTTGTCTAAATTTACGCGAATCATTTCCATATCAGATAAACTCGCTGTTCTCGGTTTCAAGTTCTTGCCCCTTTTGTACTAAGGTCCAGACAAAATAAGTCAGGAAGATAAAGAGAGCATTGAGGATAAAATCTGACCAACGCAGATTGAGGAAATTGTTTGGTCCAGCAGCATTTGTCAGGGCAATCAAGCTGGTTAGGCAAAATTGCCCAGCAGTCAAGATCAGCAAACTGATGAAGAGTTTCTGATACAGTTTCAGACTCGCTGAAGCGAAATAATCTTCTTCCAAAAGCAATTTACATAACTTTTGAATCAAGTAGGCAATATGACTGAGTGCCGCCAAGACGAGTAAGATTAATCCACTTGATAAAAGGATGAGCCAGACACCAATCTGGTCAATGGGTTTGTTAAAGGTGTATTCCCAAGAACGTGTTACAAAAGAATCCCCGCTAAAACCTGCCAATGTAAAGAAGGTATAAAGGGCAATCAAAAAATAGAAGAAAAAGCGAACACATGCAGCAACCAATCCTGCTGTTTTGAGTAGATTTTTTTTCATAGCAAACCTCCAATTATTATTGTTTTATGATAATATTATCTTCAAAATTATCATAAAACAATAATTTCTGAAATGCAAGCGTTTTTTTAAAAAAATAAAAGCAAAACCGCCAAGCAACTGGCGGTTTGAAGCTATTTAAAATACAAGAGTCTCAAGCCATTCAAAATCACCAAAATCGTTGATCCTTCGTGGCCCACCACGCCGAGCGGTAGGTTGATAGACTGGAAGAGGTTAGAAATGATAAGAAGGGCAATAACAGACAGGGCAAAGATGATATTTTGCTTGATGATGCTCCGCATTTTCTTCGACAGGCGAATGGAGAAGGGAATCCGTGTCAGGTCTTCCATGAGCACGATGTCGGCAGACTCCATAGCGATATCCGTTCCGCTTCCCATAGCGTAGCTGACGTTGGCTTGGGCCAGGGCAGGAGCATCGTTGATACCGTCGCCCACCATCCCGACAGACGCAAACTCGGTTTGCAATTCTTGGATAACAGCAGCCTTATCCGTCGGCAGACAGTTGGCAATCACACGGTCAATACCGACCTGACTCGCCACATAACGAGCCGTCTTTTCTTGGTCGCCCGTCAGGAGAATTGGCGTCACGCCCATTTCTTTCAACTGAGCAATCAGCTGCTTGCTCTCTGGCTTCAAACTATCTTCCACCATGAAAATCGCCGTCAGCACATCATTTTGGCTGACATAGACCAGGGTTTTCCCAGTGCTTTCTGCCTCATCGATCTGTGCCAGCAAGTCAGCAGACAAGGGACTCACCAAACTATCCACCACAAAGCCCGCCTTACCGATTTTCCAGCTGTCGCCCTTATAGCCTGCCACCAAGCCTTTTCCGGTCACGTCTTCTAGGCTTTGGAGGTCAATAGCAGAGCTGTCAGCCGTATAGGTCATGAGAGCTTGAGCGATTGGATGGCTAGATTGTTTTTCAACGGCCTGAACAACCTGTTTGATAAGTTTTTCATCGCCAAGATAGGTCGCTCCCACAACTTCAGGTTTGCCAATGGTCAGGGTACCGGTCTTGTCAAAGACGATTGCCTCTAAATTGGCGATGTTATCCGCAATGTCACCGCCCTTGATAATCATGCCCTTGCGTGCCGCACGGCTGATGGCAGAAAGTGTCGCCGGTGAAGAAGACGCTACAAGGGCACATGGAGAAGCAATAGTCAAGAGGATCATGCCACGGTAGAAGGCAGTCAACCAGTCCCACCCCAGAGCAAAATGAGCAAAGAGGATAAAGAGCGGCACCACCACCAAAACAACTTTCACATAGGTATCTTCCATATTTTCAATGAAAGTCGCTGTTTTTGATTTGGATTCTTGGGCATTTTCAACCATTTGGACGATTTTGTCAAAGAGGGCATCGCCTTTTTCAGCTGTAACTTGAACGGTCACAGTTAGACCTTGGTTAATAGTACCACCAATAACAGCAGCACCAGCTACTTTTTCCGCAGGAAGTGGCTCGCCTGTAATCATGGATTCGTCAAAGATGGATTGCGGACTGATGAGGGTAGCATCCAGTGGGACCGTGTCACCCTTGCGAACTTGTAGGAGGTCACCGATGCGGATGGCTGCGGTGTCTAAGACAGTGATGTCACCATTTTCCTCGATTTTGCGAGCCGTTGGAGGCGTCATGTTCATCAAAGCTGCGATGGCATTCTTGCTCTTTTCCATGGCTAATTCTTCCAGAGTAGAAGAAAGGGAGAAGATGAAGATGAGTAGAGCCCCTTCCATCCAGTAGCCAATTAGACCAGAGCCGATAGCAGCTAAAATCATGAGCAGGTCGACAGACAGGTGCTTGTCGAAAATCAGCTCAGAAATGCCTTCCTTGGCAGACTGGTAGCCCCCGATGACAAAGGCTGAAATGAAGAGGATGGGTGCCCATCCCTGTCCAGTCTGAAGCAAAAGGATACCCATTAGAATGAGCGCCAAGCAGAGAGCGGTTGTGATGATGTGGCTGTGTTGTTTGAGGTTGGATACGAGTGTCATAGTTTGTTGTTTCCTTATTTAGAATTATTATCATTTATCTGAGTTAATTATAACAATTATAAAAAGAAAGTCAAGTTATTTATAATAATTCTAAATAAGATTGTTCTGATAATTCAAAGGAAAGTCATAACCACCCGTGAAAACGGATGGCTTGTACACCGGCTATAAGCCGTTTCTCTCCAGCGACGTCTAAAGACGTTCGCTGAACTTCGTTCAGGTTAGTGCTATAATTACTTGACTAATGCCCGTAACAACGGGCTTCTATCTCGTTCTAAAACTGCCATCTGAAAATGGATCTTCATACTCTTTGACACTCAATTTATCAAGTGCAATGTCATTTTTCTCCTGCTCGCGAATATATTTCGCAACTGTCTTTTCATTCAGTCCAACGGTACTAACATAGTAGCCTCTAGCCCAAAACTTTCGATTTCCATACTTATATTTTAAA
>NZ_JAOTGB010000037.1:0-6290 GCF_044427425.1 Streptococcus sp. 2018WUSS126
AAGATCCATTTTCAGATGGCAGTTTTAGAACGAGATAAAAGCCCGTTGTTACGGGCATTAGTCAAGTAATTATAGCACTAACCTGAACGAAGTTCAGCGAACGTCTTTAGACGTCGCTGGAGAGAAATGGCTTATAGCCGGTGTACAAGCCACCCGTTTTCACGGGTGGTTATGACTTCCTGAAATCGTGTTTTTTATTTGACCAATTTTGACTATTCATATATAATGGGTACAGAAAATCTCGAAAAGGAGTAATTTTATGATTCCAGTAGTTATTGAACAAACTAGCCGTGGTGAGCGCTCGTATGATATTTATTCCCGTTTGCTCAAGGATCGCATTATCATGTTGACAGGACCAGTTGAGGACAACATGGCTAATTCGATTATTGCACAATTGCTTTTCCTTGATGCCCAAGATCCTACAAAGGATATTTACCTCTATGTTAATACGCCAGGAGGCTCGGTGTCAGCAGGTCTTGCCATTGTAGACACGATGAATTTCATTAAAGCTGATGTTCAAACCATCGTTATGGGAACAGCTGCGAGCATGGGAACCATCATTGCATCCAGCGGTGCCAAGGGCAAACGTTTCATGTTGCCAAATGCAGAGTACATGATTCACCAACCGATGGGTGGAACAGGTGGTGGCACTCAGCAAACAGACATGGCTATTGCAGCAGAACACCTATTAAAAACACGTAATAAGCTAGAAAAAATCTTGGCAGATAATTCAGGTAAGACAGTCAAGCAAATCCATAAGGATGCAGAACGGGATTACTGGATGTCAGCAGAAGAAACCTTGGCTTACGGATTTATTGACCAGATTATGGACAATACAAAAGTCAAATAAGCAGTGACAAATATGTAATAACACTGACTATTCCTATTAGCTCCAACTCTTTTACAGGTAGTTGGAGCTTTTCATTTGTCATTGAAAACGGTATAATATAGAAAGAGAATTTTTAGAGGAGAAGACATGTTTGAGAAGAAAAATCGCACTTGCTTAACTGTCTATTTACACTACAATCGTGATGCACGTAAACTCAGCCAATATGGAGATATTGTTTACCATTCCAAACGATTGCGATATGTTTTGGTGTATATGGATCAAGAACTAGTAGAAGCTACCATATTAAAATTGAAAAAGGAACGTTTTGTAAAAAAAGTGGTTCCTTCGTACATTAAGGAACTAGACCAAAACTTTGTAGGTAATCTATGGAGAGATGAAGAACAATCAGTCGTAGGATAGTCGGAATTAGCAGGGGATACATACCTGCTAATTTTTTATTTTAAAAATTTTTTCTTTTTTTGTTGACAATTTTCAGATAATTCAGTATATTAGATACATCGTAAAATTTAAGAAAGATTTAAGGAGTTTTCATGAAAACAAGAAAATTTGCAGTAGCGCTTGCTACATTTGCCTCTGCAGCTCTACTTGCTGCATGTGGTAATGTTTCGACAACCAATACTTCAGCCGCAGGTTCTTCTGTAGGTGATACATTTAAAATCGGCTACAACTTGGAGTTGTCAGGTGCTGTTTCATCTTATGGTCAAACAGAGGAAAAAGGTGCCAACCTTGCCGTGAAAGAAATCAATGCTGCGGGTGGTATTGACGGCAAAAAAATCGAAGTGATTACAAAAGACAACAAGTCTGAAACAGCAGAGGCAGCTACTGTTGCAACAAGCTTGGCAAGTGAAGGGGCAAACGTTGTGATTGGCCCTGCTACATCAGGAGCTTCAGCAGCCTCTATTCCAGCATTGACATCTGCTGGTGTTCCTATGATTACTCCTTCAGGAACTCAAACAAACTTGGTTGTGAACGATAAAGGTGAGGTACAAGAATACTTCTTCCGTACAACCTTTACAGATGGGTATCAAGGTCAAATTATGGCTAAATACGCTACTGAGAACTTGTCAGCTAAGAAAGTTGTTCTTTACTTTGACAACTCTTCTGATTATGGTAAGGGTGTAGCAGAGGCTTTCAAGAAGGCTTACAAAGGAGAAATCGTTTCAGAAATCACATTTGCTTCTGGCGATAAGGATTTCCAAGCTGCTTTGACAAAATTGAAAGATAAAGAATTTGATGCCATCATCATGCCTGGTTACTACAATGAAACAGGTACAATTGTGAAGCAAGCACGCGGTTTGGGTATTGACAAGCCAATTCTTGGTTCAGATGGTTTTGACTCACCACAATTTACTGAATTGGCAACTGCATCAGCAGCATCAAATGTTTACTACCTTTCTGGATTTGTAACATCAGCAAGCGAAAAAGCAAAAGCATTCCATGATGCATACGTGAAAGAGTACAATGAAGAGCCATCAATGTTCTCAGCTTTAGCTTACGACTCGGTTTACATGGCAGCAGAAGCAGCAAAAGGTGCAGCTGATTCAGCAGCAGTGAAGGCTAATCTTGCAGCTCTGAAAGACTTTGAAGGTGTGACTGGTACAATGTCTGTTGACAAAGAGCACAATGTCGTTAAATCAGTTTATGTTGTTAGTTTAACAAACGGAGAAGAATCATCTGTAGATACTATCTCTATTGACTAATAGTGGACGAAAAGAGGGAAATCCCTCTTTTTCACTTGCCAGAATGTATAGAATAGTATACATGTTGCTTTAAAATTTGGTTAAATTTTCGGTAATTTTAATGATTAAACTCTCCATCTAACTTGCTTATTTTCAGAAAATTTTGTATAATGTAACAATGCTATTGAGCTCGAAAAATATTTAGAAAGATTGGTGAACCTATGCTTCAACAACTTGTCAATGGTTTGATTCTTGGTTCTGTTTATGCCCTTTTGGCCCTTGGTTATACCATGGTGTACGGAATTATCAAACTCATTAACTTCGCCCATGGCGATTTGTATATGATGGGTGCTTTTATGGGGTACTTCCTATTAAATAATTTAACTTTTATTGCAGATGGTGGAACGCGTTTCTTTGTTGCTCTCATTCTAGCGATGGTAGGGACGGCTATTCTCGGTGTCGTTATAGAGTTTTTAGCCTATCGTCCTTTGCGTAATTCAACGCGTATAGCAGCTTTGATTACGGCTATAGGTGTATCCTTCTTCTTAGAATACACTATGATTAAATTCTTTACAGCAGACGTAAAAGCCTTTCCACAAGCAATCGAAGCTGTGACTTTTAACCTTGGTCCAGTTTCTGTTACCAATATCCAGTTGATTATTCTTGGTGTATCGCTTGCGTTGATGGTCGCTCTTCAATTAATTGTCAAACGTACAAAAATGGGGAAGGCCATGCGTGCGGTTTCTGTAGATAGCGATGCAGCTCAGCTTATGGGGATCAATGTAAACCGTACAATCAGCTTTACTTTTGCTCTTGGGTCAGCTCTTGCGGGTGCTGCGGGTGTTCTCCTAGGTCTCTACTACAACCAGATTGAGCCTTTGATGGGGATGACCCCAGGTTTGAAAGCCTTTGTAGCGGCAGTATTGGGCGGTATCGGTATTATTCCAGGTGCTGCGCTTGGTGGCTTCGTTATCGGTATCATCGAAACATTTACCTATGTAATTGAATTCGATACTTTCCGTGATGCGATCGTATATACTGTTTTGATCATCATCCTCTTGGTGCGTCCAAGTGGTATTCTTGGTAAAAATGTGAAAGAGAAGGTGTAACCATGAAGCAAAATTTAAAAGTTAATGCGATTTGGTTGGCTATCTTATTGGCTGGTTTTGGGCTTATTCAAGGTCTTGTATCAGCAGGGATTCTGAATTTTTACTACATCCAGATTGTTCAGCAAATCGGTATTCAAATTATCTTGGCAGTTGGTTTAAACTTGATTGTTGGTTTCTCAGGTCAATTTTCACTTGGTCATGCTGGTTTTATGGCTATTGGTGCTTATGCAGTAGGTATTCTTGGGAAAATGATGCCAACTTATGGTGGATTTGCTATCGCCTTGATTGTTGGGATGTTAATCTCAGGTGCAGTGGCTCTTTTAGTTGGTATTCCAACCCTTCGTTTGAAAGGGGACTACCTTGCAATTGCGACTCTTGGTGTTGCAGAGATTATTCGTATTTTAATTATCAATGGTGGTAGTGTAACGAATGGTGCAGCAGGTATTATGTCTATTCCACTCTTTACAAGCTGGCCTTTAGTTTATATTTTTGTAATCATCACAACCTTGGTGACAGTTAACTTTTTGCGCAGTCCGATGGGACGTGCTACAATTTCTGTTCGTGAGGATGAAATTGCGGCAGAATCTGTAGGTGTCAATCCAACATTTGTTAAAGTTTCAGCCTTTGTATTTGGTGCCATGACGGCAGCCATTGCAGGTGGTCTCCATGCAGGATACGTTGGGACAATTGTTCCGAAAGACTTTGCCTTTATGACCTCCGTTAACGTTTTGATTATCATTGTATTGGGTGGTTTGGGCTCTATCACAGGTACCTTTGTAGCAGCCATTGTACTTGGTATTTTGAACGTATTCCTCAAGAGTTACTCTGATATTTCAATGATTATCTATTCATTAGCTCTTATTCTCTTGATGATTTTCCGTCCTGGAGGTCTTTTGGGAACTAAGGAATTCAGCGTAGCAGCTCTACTCAAGAAGAAGGAGGTTAAGTAATGGCATTACTTGAAGTAAAAGATTTAACCAAGAACTTCGGTGGCCTAACTGCCGTTGGTGACGTGACCATGGAACTTCATGAAGGGGAATTGGTTGGTCTTATCGGTCCAAATGGTGCTGGTAAAACGACTCTATTCAACCTCTTGACAGGTGTTTATGAGCCAAGCGAGGGGACAATTTCTCTTGCAGGGACTATTTTGAACGGTAAAGCACCATCAAAAATTGCTTCGCTTGGTCTTGGTCGTACTTTCCAGAACATTCGTTTGTTCAAAAATATGACCGTTTTGGAAAATGTTTTGCTTGGTCTTGGCAACCATGGTAAATCAGAAGTATTTGCAAGTTTCTTCCGTCTTCCAGCATTCTATAAGAATGAAGAAGCGTTGAAAACAAAAGCGATTGAACTTTTGAAAATCTTCGATTTGGATGGCGATGCAGATACATTAGCTAAAAACCTTCCTTACGGTCAACAACGACGTTTGGAAATCGTTCGTGCCCTTGCGACTGAACCAAAAATTCTTTTCTTGGATGAACCAGCGGCTGGTATGAACCCACAAGAAACGGCAGAATTGACCCAACTTATCCGTAAAATCAAAGAAGAATTTGGCATTACTATCATCTTGATTGAACACGATATGAGCTTGGTTATGGAAGTGACGGAGCGGATATACGTATTGGAGTACGGTCGTTTGATTGCCCATGGTACACCAGAAGAAATTCGTAATAACAAGCGTGTAATTGAAGCCTACCTTGGAGGTGAAGCTTAATGGCAATGTTAGAAGTAAAAAATCTTTCCGTTAACTACGGTGTTATCGAAGCTGTTAAAGATGTTAGCTTTGAGGTTAATGAAGGTGAAGTTGTAACACTTATCGGCGCTAATGGTGCTGGTAAAACCTCTATCCTTCGTACTATTTCAGGACTTGTTCGTCCATCAGCTGGAACGATTTCTTTCCTTGGAAATGAGATTCAAAAAGTTCCTGCACGTAAAATCGTAGCAGACGGTTTATCACAAGTTCCAGAAGGTCGTCATGTTTTTGCAGGCTTGACTGTTATGGAAAACTTGGAAATGGGTGCCTTCCTTCGCAACAATCGTGAGGAAAACCAAGCAAACTTGAGAAAAATCTTTGCTCGTTTTCCACGTTTGGAAGAGCGTAAAAACCAGGATGCCGCTACCCTTTCAGGTGGTGAGCAACAGATGTTGGCCATGGGACGTGCCCTAATGAGCCAACCAAAGCTCTTGCTCCTTGATGAACCATCAATGGGCTTGGCTCCGATCTTTATCCAAGAAATTTTTGATATTATCCAAGATATTCAAAAACAAGGAACAACTGTCCTCTTGATTGAGCAAAATGCTAACAAAGCTCTCGCAATTGCAGATCGTGGCTATGTTCTAGAAACAGGAAAAGTTGTCCTATCAGGAACAGGAAAAGAACTCCTCGCCTCAGAAGAAGTCAAAAAAGCATATCTGGGTGGTTAAAACGTGGGTTATCCCACGTTTTAAGTTGGAAATAGGAAACGCCGGCAGGCGTTTTTCTTTATATCAAGGTCCGAGGGACCTTTTTAGGTTGGAGATAGGAAGAGGCTGGGCAAAAACTAGCTTCTCACATATAAAAAACGAGCAATTCCAATTAGGAGTTGCTCGTTTTCCATTTCATGCTTTATAATTATAATAACGACAAAACAACTAGAAAGGCATGAAAATGTA
>NZ_JAOTGB010000038.1:0-5506 GCF_044427425.1 Streptococcus sp. 2018WUSS126
TGCTAAGCGACTACCGTATCTAACAGGGGGCAACCCCCAACTACTTCAGGCGTTCTAGGGCTTAACTGCTGTGTTCGGCATGGGTACAGGTGTATCTCCTAGGCTATCGTCACTTAACTACTGAGTCTTGTCAACTCAAAATTGAATATCTATATTCTAACAAGTTTTACCAACGCTGTCAATATTGACTTCGGTTTTAATAAGTAATTGTATTCGAACTAAAAAGCTAGTGATTTAGATAAATCGCCTTGAAGTCTAACCGACTTCCGCGTTGATTTCCTAAAATCATACGCTTTTCTTAACGTTCTCATTACTTAATTTGGATAAGTCCTCGAGCGATTAGTATTGGTCCGCTACATGTGTCGCCACACTTCCACTTCCAACCTATCTACCTGATCATCTCTCAGGGCTCTTACTAACATAAAGTTATGGGAAATCTCATCTTGAGGTGGGTTTCACACTTAGATGCTTTCAGCGTTTATCCCGTCCCTACATAGCTACCCAGCGATGCCTTTGGCAAGACAACTGGTACACCAGCGGTAAGTCCACTCTGGTCCTCTCGTACTAGGAGCAGATCCTCTCAAATTTCCTACGCCCGCGACGGATAGGGACCGAACTGTCTCACGACGTTCTGAACCCAGCTCGCGTGCCGCTTTAATGGGCGAACAGCCCAACCCTTGGGACCGACTACAGCCCCAGGATGCGACGAGCCGACATCGAGGTGCCAAACCTCCCCGTCGATGTGAACTCTTGGGGGAGATAAGCCTGTTATCCCCAGGGTAGCTTTTATCCGTTGAGCGATGGCCCTTCCATACGGAACCACCGGATCACTAAGCCCGACTTTCGTCCCTGCTCGAGTTGTAGCTCTCGCAGTCAAGCTCCCTTATACCTTTACACTCTGCGAATGATTTCCAACCATTCTGAGGGAACCTTTGGGCGCCTCCGTTACCTTTTAGGAGGCGACCGCCCCAGTCAAACTGCCCGTCAGACACTGTCTCCGATAGGGATAACCTATCCGGGTTAGAGTAGCCATAACACAAGGGTAGTATCCCAACAGCGCCTCCGTCGAAACTGGCGTCCCGACTTCATAGGCTCCTACCTATCCTGTACATGTGGTACAGATACTCAATATCAAACTGCAGTAAAGCTCCATGGGGTCTTTCCGTCCTGTCGCGGGTAACCTGCATCTTCACAGGTACTAAAATTTCACCGAGTCTCTCGTTGAGACAGTGCCCAAATCATTACGCCTTTCGTGCGGGTCGGAACTTACCCGACAAGGAATTTCGCTACCTTAGGACCGTTATAGTTACGGCCGCCGTTTACTGGGGCTTCAATTCAGATCTTCGCTTGCGCTAAACCCTCCTCTTAACCTTCCAGCACCGGGCAGGCGTCACCCCCTATACATCATCTTACGATTTAGCAGAGAGCTGTGTTTTTGATAAACAGTTGCTTGGGCCTATTCACTGCGGCTGACTGTAAGTCAGCACCCCTTCTCCCGAAGTTACGGGGTCATTTTGCCGAGTTCCTTAACGAGAGTTCTCTCGCTCACCTGAGGCTACTCGCCTCGACTACCTGTGTCGGTTTGCGGTACGGGTAGAGTATGATACATCGCTAGAAGCTTTTCTCGGCAGTGTGACGTCACTAACTTCGCTACTTAACTTCGCTCCCCATCACAGCTCAATGTTACAGATACAAGCATTTAACTCATATCACACCTCACTGCTTAGACGGGCACTTCCAATCGCCCGCTTTAGTTAGCCTACTGCGTCCCTCCATCACTTCATACTCTAGTACAGGAATATCAACCTGTTGTCCATCGGATACACCCTTCGGTCTCTCCTTAGGTCCCGACTAACCCAGGGCGGACGAGCCTTCCCCTGGAAACCTTAGTCTTACGGTGGATGGGATTCTCACCCATCTTTCGCTACTCATACCGGCATTCTCACTTCTATGCGTTCCAGCACTCCTCACGGTATACCTTCTTCACACATAGAACGCTCTCCTACCATAACACCTAAGTGTTATCCACAGCTTCGGTAAATTGTTTTAGCCCCGGTACATTTTCGGCGCAGGGTCACTCGACTAGTGAGCTATTACGCACTCTTTGAATGAATAGCTGCTTCTAAGCTAACATCCTAGTTGTCTGTGCAACCCCACATCCTTTTCCACTTAACAATTATTTTGGGACCTTAGCTGGTGGTCTGGGCTGTTTCCCTTTCGACTACGGATCTTAGCACTCGCAGTCTGACTGCCGACCATAAATCATTGGCATTCGGAGTTTATCTGAAATCAGTAAACCGAGATGGCCCCCTCATCCAAACAGTGCTCTACCTCCAAGATTCTCAAATGTCGACGCTAGCCCTAAAGCTATTTCGGAGAGAACCAGCTATCTCCAAGTTCGTTTGGAATTTCTCCGCTACCCACAAGTCATCCAAGCACTTTTCAACGTGCCCTGGTTCGGTCCTCCAGTGCGTCTTACCGCACCTTCAACCTGCTCATGGGTAGGTCACATGGTTTCGGGTCTACGACATAATACTAATGCGCCCTATTAAGACTCGGTTTCCCTACGGCTCCGTCTCTTCAACTTAACCTCGCATCATATCGTAACTCGCCGGTTCATTCTACAAAAGGCACGCTCTCACCCATTAACGGGCTCGAACTTGTTGTAGGCACACGGTTTCAGGTTCTATTTCACTCCCCTTCCGGGGTACTTTTCACCTTTCCCTCACGGTACTGGTTCACTATCGGTCACTAGAGAGTATTTAGGGTTGGGAGATGGTCCTCCCGGATTCCGACGAGATTTCGCGTGTCTCGCCGTACTCAGGATACTGCTAGGTATAAAGAATATTTCAAATACGAGGCTATTACTCTCTTTGGCCTACCTTCCCAGGTAGTTCTTCTATACTCTTTAAGTCCACATTGCAGTCCTACAACCCCGAGGAGTAAACTCCTCGGTTTGCCCTCCTGCCGTTTCGCTCGCCGCTACTAAGGCAATCGCTTTTGCTTTCTCTTCCTGCAGCTACTTAGATGTTTCAGTTCACTGCGTCTTCCTCTTCACTACCTTAACAGTAGTGAGTGACAGGTATTACCTGCCGGGTTCCCCCATTCGGACATCCCTGGATCATTGCTTACTTACAGCTCCCCAAGGCATTTCGTCGTTAGTCACGTCCTTCATCGGCTTCTAGTGCCAAGGCATCCACCGTGCGCCCTTATTAACTTAACCTTATTAACCTAATTTTTTCAAAAATTAGAAAACTCATTAAATATTCACAGCGTTTTCGGTTTATTTTCTTGTTACTATTTCTATACGTACTGTTACATACGTTTAGGAATGTTTGATAGATATTCAATTTTCAATGGACAAGTTTAGGATATGAACGACGGTCGCTTCTGCGAAACTTCTGGAGAAAATTAGGAATCTGACGTTGTGTGTCTTACACACAAGGAAGATTATCTATTTTCCTAAGAAGTTAGTCGTGAATTCAACTTCACTGCTATTCAGTTTAGTAGGATTCCTATCCTATGGAGCCTAGCGGGATCGAACCGCTGACCTCCTGCGTGCAAAGCAGGCGCTCTCCCAGCTGAGCTAAGGCCCCACAAGACCTCTCAAAATTAAAGAAGACTCACGTACAGGTTTCCATTTCCTTAGAAAGGAGGTGATCCAGCCGCACCTTCCGATACGGCTACCTTGTTACGACTTCACCCCAATCATCTATCCCACCTTAGGCGGCTGGCTCCTAAAAGGTTACCTCACCGACTTCGGGTGTTACAAACTCTCGTGGTGTGACGGGCGGTGTGTACAAGGCCCGGGAACGTATTCACCGCGGCGTGCTGATCCGCGATTACTAGCGATTCCGACTTCATGTAGGCGAGTTGCAGCCTACAATCCGAACTGAGACTGGCTTTAAGAGATTAGCTTGCCGTCACCGACTTGCGACTCGTTGTACCAGCCATTGTAGCACGTGTGTAGCCCAGGTCATAAGGGGCATGATGATTTGACGTCATCCCCACCTTCCTCCGGTTTATTACCGGCAGTCTCGCTAGAGTGCCCAACTGAATGATGGCAACTAACAATAGGGGTTGCGCTCGTTGCGGGACTTAACCCAACATCTCACGACACGAGCTGACGACAACCATGCACCACCTGTCACCAGTGTTCCGAAGAAAAATCCTATCTCTAGGACGGTCACTGGGATGTCAAGACCTGGTAAGGTTCTTCGCGTTGCTTCGAATTAAACCACATGCTCCACCGCTTGTGCGGGCCCCCGTCAATTCCTTTGAGTTTCAACCTTGCGGTCGTACTCCCCAGGCGGAGTGCTTAATGCGTTAGCTGCGGCACTGAGTCCCGGAAAGGACCCAACACCTAGCACTCATCGTTTACGGCGTGGACTACCAGGGTATCTAATCCTGTTCGCTCCCCACGCTTTCGAGCCTCAGCGTCAGTTACAGACCAGAGAGCCGCTTTCGCCACCGGTGTTCCTCCATATATCTACGCATTTCACCGCTACACATGGAATTCCACTCTCCCCTTCTGCACTCAAGTTTGACAGTTTCCAAAGCGTACTATGGTTAAGCCACAGCCTTTTACTTCAGACTTATCAAACCGCCTGCGCTCGCTTTACGCCCAATAAATCCGGACAACGCTCGGGACCTACGTATTACCGCGGCTGCTGGCACGTAGTTAGCCGTCCCTTTCTGGTAAGATACCGTCACTGTGTGAACTTTCCACTCTCACACACGTTCTTCTCTTACAACAGAGCTTTACGATCCGAAAACCTTCTTCACTCACGCGGCGTTGCTCGGTCAGGGTTGCCCCCATTGCCGAAGATTCCCTACTGCTGCCTCCCGTAGGAGTCTGGGCCGTGTCTCAGTCCCAGTGTGGCCGATCACCCTCTCAGGTCGGCTATGTATCGAAGCCTTGGTGAGCCGTTACCTCACCAACTAGCTAATACAACGCAGGTCCATCTCATAGTGAAGCAATTGCTCCTTTCAAGCATCTACCATGCGGTAAATACTGTTATGCGGTATTAGCTATCGTTTCCAATAGTTATCCCCCGCTATGAGGCAGGTTACCTACGCGTTACTCACCCGTTCGCAACTCATCCGTCTAGTGCAAGCACCAGACTTCAGCGTTCTACTTGCATGTATTAGGCACGCCGCCAGCGTTCGTCCTGAGCCAGGATCAAACTCTCATATAAAGTTTTGATTCAAACTCAAGCTATCACTAGCTTTCCGTTTTATTGTTTTGTTTTGTCATTGACGATTTATCCTTAGATAAATCACCCTGCACGTTTGGTTCGTCTTCTTTAATTTTCAAAGGTCTTGTTCGTTATCGCGCTCTCGCGACAACTATCTTAGTTTATCATTTCTTAGAAACTTTGTCAACACTTTTTTGAAACTTTTTTTCGTTCCTCTGTTAACTAGTTGCTCAAGAGACAACTCATTTATTCTATCATCTTCTACTGGACTTGTCAACACTTTTTCGAAACTTTTTTTCATTCCGCTA
>NZ_JAOTGB010000039.1:0-4573 GCF_044427425.1 Streptococcus sp. 2018WUSS126
CTAACCTGAACAATTAGATTATAACAGGAAAAAGAAATGGAAGCTCAAAGCCTTGTCAGCCACCAGCATAGCTGGTGGTTTTCTTGTTTTTCTCTACGAGAAAAACTGGCTCGAAGCCATAATAAAAGATGTGAGTGGAGGCTCACATCTTATTTTTGTAATTATGGAAAAGAAAAACAGGTATGGAGACCTGTTTTTCAATATTATTGATTATTTTTTCAATAAATCGCGGATTTCTGCAAGCAACTCTTCTTGAGTTGGACCAGCAGGAGCTTTCTCTTCAACTTTCTTAGGCATTGCTTTCTCAGCTGCTTTAACAACAAAGAACATCGAAGTGCCAATGATTAGGAAGTTAATAACAGCGCTCAAGAAACTACCGTACTTCACACCATTCCATGCAAGGTCAGCAATATTTTGTACATTTGCTGCTTTCAATGCAGGAGTTAAAATCAATGGAGTGATGATATCTTCAACAAATGATTTAATAATTGCGCCAAACGCACCACCAATTACCACTGCTACAGCAAGGTCAACAATGTTCCCACGGAACAAAAATGCTTTTAAATCTTTCAACATATCCTAAATATGTCCTTTCATAAATATTTTACTTTACCTATTATACCCATAAAAAAATATTTTACAAGTAATTTGTTTTAGAAATTTTACATTTTCCCTTATTTAGTATACAATAGAGTATGTTAAACTAAGGGAAGAGTGTTCACTTTTTAAATTAGCTAGTATGATATGAGGAGGGAATGTGCTTTCAAAGGATAAAATTACTGAAATAAAACAAGCTCTCAATATCGTTGACGTTATTGGTGAAACGGTTGCTTTGACTAAGGCCGGACGTAATTATGTCGGTCTTTGCCCTTTTCATGGGGAGAAAACCCCGTCTTTCAATGTGATTGAAGATAAGCAGTTCTACCATTGTTTTGGATGTGGTAAGTCCGGAGATGTATTCAAGTTTGTCGAAGAAGTTCGTGGTGTTTCTTTTGCGGATGCGGCAGCTATCTTAGCTGAGAAGGCAGGGTTTCAAGTAGATGTAATTCCTTCCTATCATCAAGAGGAGAAAAGGATTAGTCCGCATCAGGTCCTGTATGATATTCATCGGGATGCCGCAAAGTTTTATCATGCCCTTTTGATGACAACTAAAATGGGTGAGGAAGCTAGAGCTTATCTACACCAACGTGGCTTGACAGATGATGTCATAAAAACATTCCAGCTAGGCTTAGCTCCGGCCGAACAGAATATTCTTTACCAAAAACTATCAGGTCAATATGACGAAGAAAGTCTATTGAATTCGGGTTTGTTCAATCCAAGTGAGAATAATATTATTTATGACGCCTTTCAAGCGAGGATTATTTTCCCCTTGGCGGATGAATATGGTCGAATTGTAGCTTTTTCAGGTCGGATTTGGACCGAAGAAGATCGAAACAATAAACAATTAGCTAAGTATAAAAACTCTCGTAGTACTGCGATTTTCAATAAAAGCTATGAATTGTATCATTTGGACAAGGCTAAAGCGGTTATTAAGAAGCAACGTGAAGCCTATCTCATGGAAGGTTTTCTAGATGTTATTGCTGCTCATCGTGTAGGGATTGATAATGCAGTGGCTTCCATGGGAACAGCTTTGACAAGAGAGCATGTTGCACACCTAGCTAAGTTTTGTAAGAAAATTATTCTGACTTATGATGGGGATAAGGCTGGACAGGCAGCTACCATGAAGGCGCTGGACGAACTACAAGATTTTCAGGTTGAAATCGTGAGCTTGCCAGATAATATGGACCCAGATGAATTTTTGCAGAAAAATTCGGAAGAAGTCTTGCAACAGGTTTTAACCAAGTCACGAATCAGTGATGTAGAATTTTTGATTCAATACTTGAAACCTGAAAATCCTGACAATCTACAAATGCAGATTGAGTTTGTAGATAAGATTGCACCAATTATTGCCAAAGTATCATCCATTACAGCTCAAAATTCTTATATTTATAAGGTAGCGGATTTACTTTCTGACTTTGATTATAATCAGGTGGAACAGGCAGTAAATGCTGTTCGTCTGAACCAGCGCCAGGAGAGAACACAACAGGTATTTCAATCACAGACTGGTCAGTCTTATTTGCCACCAGTCCAAACGATTGCTCGTATAACGAGTCTTATTCGAACAGAAAACCATTTACTTTATCGGATGGTTGAACATCCTTATATTCTCAATGAGTTCCGTTTACGAGAAGATTTTTATTTTGCGACGCCAGAATTACAAGCTATTTATGATATGTTAAAAAAATCTGGGGAAATTACCAGTTTTGAACTATCACAGTTGAATGATTCCGCTCAACAGGCTTGGTATCGTATGCAAGAAGAACGTTTACCTAGTGAAGTATCTCCACACGAAATCGAAGAATTAGAAATTCGGCGAGACAAGGAATTGTTGAAGAAGGAGAACCAGCACCTAGCGCGGAAAATCCGTGAACATTCCCATGTGGGAAATGCAGATATTGCCCTCGATGAGTTGCAAAAACTCCTCGATAGAAGAAGACAAATGGAGTAAATATGACAAATAAAAAAGATAAAAAAACAGAAGTAACTACTTTTGATGTACAAGTTGCCGAATTTATCCGTAACCATAAAAAACAAGGTTCAGCTACAGACGATGAAATCAATGACCAACTGGTTATTCCATTTACGCTTGATGCTGACGGAATCGATGATTTGCTCCAACGTATTCAGGACGCAGGAATTTCGATTGTCGATAAAGAAGGGAACCCTTCTGCTCGTGCTATGCAGGTAGAGGAAGAACCAGAATTATCTGATGAAGAATTGCTCGGAAGCACTTCTGCAAAAGTGAACGACCCAGTCCGCATGTATTTGAAAGAAATTGGTGTTGTACCTCTTTTGACCAACGAGGAAGAGCAAGAATTGGCATTGGCGGTTGAAGCAGGTGACCCAGAAGCGAAACAACGTTTGGCTGAAGCCAACTTACGTTTGGTTGTTTCTATTGCTAAGCGTTATGTAGGGCGTGGTATGCAGTTCCTTGATCTTATCCAAGAAGGAAATATGGGCTTGATGAAGGCCGTTGACAAGTTTGACTACTCTAAAGGTTTCAAGTTTTCAACCTATGCAACCTGGTGGATTCGTCAGGCTATCACTCGTGCCATTGCGGACCAAGCGCGTACAATCCGTATTCCTGTTCACATGGTAGAAACCATTAACAAATTGGTCCGTGAACAACGCAATCTCTTGCAGGAATTGGGTCAGGACCCAACGCCTGAGCAAATCGCTGAGCGTATGGATATGACGCCTGAGAAAGTTCGTGAAATCCTCAAGATTGCACAAGAGCCTGTTTCACTCGAGACCCCAATTGGTGAAGAAGATGATAGTCATCTTGGAGATTTTATTGAAGACGAAGTCATTGAAAATCCAGTTGATTACACAACTCGTGTCGTTCTTCGTGAACAGTTAGATGAGGTATTGGATACTCTTACTGACCGTGAGGAAAACGTATTGCGTCTTCGTTTTGGTTTAGATGATGGTAAAATGCGCACGCTTGAAGATGTTGGTAAAGTCTTTAACGTAACCCGTGAACGCATCCGCCAAATCGAAGCCAAAGCCCTCCGTAAACTCCGCCACCCATCCCGCAGCAAACCACTCAGAGACTTTATTGAGGATTAAAAACGTCCAGTGGACGTTTTTAACGCCTGCCCAGAAATATTAAAGCAGGCTAACCTTTGGTGTTTTAACCCGAGCCTAGAAATAAGAAAGCGAGGTTAACCTCCGGGGGAGGTTTTTAACGCCTGCTTGAAAATAAGAGAGCAGGCTGTCTGGAAGACAAAATCAACCGCTCCCCTTGAAATTAGAAAGGGAGCGTAACGTCCAGTGGGCTAATTTGACACAAACTTCGTTTGTTTCTTTTCTAGTATTAAATTTGTGAACAAGAAAGAGAGAAAAATGACGTACACAGAAGATCAAATTAAAGACATTCAGGAGCGTATTTTTCGTGCTCTTGAAGATGTGATTGACCCTGAGCTAGGTATTGATATTATCAATTTAGGGCTAATTTATGAAATTCGATTTATTGAGGGCAAGGCTGAAATTGATATGACCTTGACGACCATGGGTTGTCCATTAGCTGATCTAATTACCGATCAAATTCATGATGTACTGAAGGATGTTCCTGAAGTAACAGAAGTAGATGTGAGACTGGTTTGGTCACCAGCTTGGACCGTTCAAAAAATGAGTCGTTATGCTCGAATTGCATTAGGAATTAAATAAAAAAAACAAAATGGTTTCGAACGTTTGAAGCCATTTTTTTATTATGGCTTCGAGCCAGTTTTTCTCGAAGAGAAAAACAAGAAAACCACCAGCTATGCTGGTGGCTGCCAAGGCTTTGAGTTTCCATTTCTTTTTCCTGATATAATCTAATTGTTCAGATCAGATCAAGGAGGAGTAATACTCAATTAAAATCAAAAATAGCCGATATCCAATCTCTATGTACAATTGATTTGAGTTGATAAACAGTTAAGGTTTGAATAATCTCTTGAAGTTTATCGATTACCTCATTTAAAGTCCTAAATAC
>NZ_JAOTGB010000040.1:0-2080 GCF_044427425.1 Streptococcus sp. 2018WUSS126
TAGCTTGAATCATGGTTTTCATCGTTAGCTGACTTTTCCGACTAAAATCTTTTTCAGGATGAAGCACAAACTGGTTTGCGGTGGAAACGATGTCGTTAATACTATCAAGTAAATGAGCTTTAATCTGGTCTAGCATGATTTTTCCCCTTTTATTTCTAGTGTAACATAAAAAACTAACCTACCACAAAACGTGATAGGTTAGCTAACTTAATGACATTGGGGAATTGAATCCCTGCTTTTTTACTGTTCACAAAAAGACTTGTCGGAGCAAGTCTTTTTGAGTGCTTAGTTTTTCTGATAAAACTTATTGTGTTGGTAGATAGGGTCAAAGGTAAGATTGATACCTAATTTACGAAGAACACTCTTATCTTCGTCAGATAAAATGACTGTTGAGTGAGCTTCGCTACCATTTAATTGCCCCAATTCTTTCATGGCACTTGCAGCAAGAGGGCTGTCTTGTGCAGTAATGGCAAGGGCGTTGAGAATCTCACTTGCATCGAGTCGTGTATTGGTCTTGTCCAAATAATCTGCCTTCAATTCTTGAATTGGACGGATGTAGTTTGGTTCGATAAGAAGTGTTTCATCATCGATTTGTGCGATTTGCTTGATGGCATTGAGAAGAACAGTTGCAGTTGGTCTGAGGAGGTCTGATGTTTTACCTGTTACAATCTCTCCAGTTGGCAACTGAATAGCTAGGGCAGGGCTGGCTGTCAGCTCTGCTTTTTCGCGCGCAGCGATAACAACCTTACGATCTGCTGGTGTCACACCGACTTCATTCATGAGGAGCTCAATCTTTTTAACTGCTTGCTCGCTCACCCGCTCTGCCTTGAAATCAACCAGAGTCTGGTAGTAGCGGCGGATGATTTCTTGCTTGGATGCTTCGATAGCCGCTTCCTCGTCCACGATGGAGTAGCCCACCATGTTGACCCCCATGTCTGTCGGTGAGGCGTATGGTGATTTGTTCAAAATACGTTCAAAGGTACGGTTGAGGACAGGGAATACTTCGATGTCACGGTTGTAGTTGACCGCAGTTTTGCCGTAGGTTTGCAGGTGGAAGGGGTCGATCATGTTGAGGTCGTCCAGGTCGGCAGTTGCTGCTTCATAGGCCAGGTTGACTGGGTGGTGGAGAGGCAAGTTCCAGACAGGGAAGGTTTCAAACTTAGCATAGCCTGATGTTACGCCGTGCAGTTGGTCGTGGTAAAGTTGGGAGATACAAGTCGCTAATTTACCTGAACCAGGTCCAGGTGCGGTGACAACGACGAGATTGCGACTGGTTTCGATGTAGTCATTTTTGCCCATACCTTCTGGTGAGATGATGTGGTCAATATCAGAAGGATAGCATTTGATTGGGTAGTGGAGATAGGACTTGATACCATGTTTTTCCAACTGCTTGCGGAAGGCGTCTGCGGCTGGTTGGTTGCGGTATTGGGTAATGACGACAGAACCAACATAAATATCAATATCATTGAAGGTGTCAATCAAGCGGAAGACTTCTTGGTCATAAGAAATACCCAAGTCACCACGTGCCTTAGAATGTTCGATGTTGCTGGCATTGATGGCGATGACGATTTCTACTTGGTCTTTCAACTCTTGGAGGAGTTTGATTTTGTTATCTGGTTCATAGCCTGGTAAAACACGGGCTGCGTGGAAATCTTCCAGCATTTTTCCGCCAAATTCCATATAGAGCTTGCCTTCAAACTGAGCAATTCGTTCTAAAATATGGTCACGTTGCAAATTCAAATATTTATTTGAATCAAATGCGATGTTCTTCATCCAATAAGTCCTCCAAATGTGTAATGTTCTCTGGGAAAAACAAAAATAGCTCCCTAAAACTAGGGAGCCTTTTCTCCGACCTCTCAAAAGAGGTGCCCGAACAATACTATAACAAACTGTGCTAATCTTGTCAAGAAAAAATCAGATGAAATAAAAATTAAACAAATGTTTAAAAAATATAGTAAATTCCCAAAGTAAGTTCTAGTCTGTCTTAAAAACTGGAAACTAGAATGAGACAAAGAAATAAGGTAGAACTTACTATGGGACAAGTTGGTAATCGACAATGAAAAACAAACACTTAACTCTC
>NZ_JAOTGB010000041.1:0-1189 GCF_044427425.1 Streptococcus sp. 2018WUSS126
GTCACATCTGTACACCATTTCTGATTGGGGGCAGTAGCTGTAAAATCACGATTGAGAATATTGTCTTCTACATTGACAAAGCTAGTCTTGGTGCAATATCCCTTGGATCTTCTGATAATGGAGCGAATACCTAGAATATGCATCAAGCGACGAATCCGCTTCTTGTTGTAGTTTGTTTCAAGCTTGCGATTGACAAATCGAGTCATACGACGATAACCAAGAATGCCATTATGTTGGCTATGAAGGTCCTTGATGACGTCTATCAATCTTGTATTTTCTTGTTCAGAAGGAGTTTCTTGATGACGCAACCACTTGTAATAGCCTGAGCGAGATACCTTTAGAATACGGCACAAGTGGCTGATAGAAGCCTCTTTCTGTTCATCCGCATATTCTTTAATCGCTTGGAAGGATTCCAAGTGGCGACCCATTCTTACCGTCGATTTCGTCGCTTGATTTCTTCTAACTTTTTTAGCAGGCCATTCTCCATTTCAAGATACTTAATCCGTTCTTCCTGTTGCTTGATTTTTAGGCGTAACTCTTCTTCCGAAGTCAGATTAGGCTTACTTTCCAAACCTTTTCCACGACGGTCGAGGAGGCCGTTAGAACCGTCCTTCTCAAACTTTCTGACCCACGAATAGACCTGTTGGTAGGAAACGCCATACTTCTCAACAGCCCCTTGGTAATCTTTCTCGTGGGCAAGGGTAAAATTGACAATCTCAACCCGTTCGTCAAAAGTTGTCTTGCGTCCTTGTTTCATGCGACTCATTCCTCTACTAGTAGCTTTCAATTCTTTACCACTAGTATAACGTTTTATCCAAGATCTGAGAACATAATCACAAGAAATTCCATATTTTTCAGTCAAATCTTTGAGACTTCCCAAGCCATTGAGATAGTCGGAAACAGCTTGTTTCTTTAGTTCCTTACTATACTTCGTCCAGTGACGACTTTCCTCTAGCCCCTCAACACCAGCTTCTTTGTACTTCCGAACCCAGTTTGATAGAGTGTCTTTAGACACACCATAGCGCCTAGCTAACCAGCTAAGTGATTTCCCAGCTTCCAAGTGGAGTAGAACAATTTCTAGTTTCTCAGAGACAGACTTTGGACTTCTTTTGGACATAATAAAACTCCCTTTATAGTTTCTAGTGAAAATTTTTGTTTTTTCACTGTCCACTATAAGGGGAGTATATCA
>NZ_JAOTGB010000042.1:0-681 GCF_044427425.1 Streptococcus sp. 2018WUSS126
TTTAGGTCAAATGCCTCATCAAAACAAGGAGTATCAGGGAGATGAAAACTCTTTTTCATAGAATTATTTCCATCGCGAATACGAATAATATACGACCAATTTTTCTCCTGGCAATGCGCCATGACATCGTAGGATTCATACCCCCTATCCATTATCACCAGAGCTTGTTCAAAAGGGACAACTCTCCATCATGTCGATGAAAGCTGCACGCTCATCAACCTCCCGATTATCCTGAATTCGTAGGTCATGGTAAATCTCTTGTTCAAGATTGTAGAGAGCATTGATATGAATGAGATTGTAAGGAGTGTGGTGTGGTCCAGTTTGGAACGAGGTCGTTTTATCAGAACGATTTCTTGGTAGAACCACATCACTACCATCAACAGCTAGGATAGGGAGATCTTTAGAAGTTGGAATTTTAGAAGTAATATTGGCAAACAGGGTTTTAAAAGCTTGATGTTTGATCCGATATCGTCGTTGGACAAAGGCAGATTGAGTGACTGGCAAATCTAAATCAAGTAGCTCTTTGGCTAAGGTATTACCACCCATGGTCAGTATAGCTTGAATCATGGTTTTCATCGTTAGCTGACTTTTCCGACTAAAATCTTTTTCAGGATGAAGCACAAACTGGTTTGCGGTGGAAACGATGTCGTTAATACTATCAAGTAAATGAGCTTTAATCTG
>NZ_JAOTGB010000043.1:0-506 GCF_044427425.1 Streptococcus sp. 2018WUSS126
ATACTTAACAAAAATCAAAAATAGCGTTATAATGGTATTATGACAAAAGAACTTACCCAAACACAAGTCGAAGAATTAAAGCAAGCACTTAAAGATAAAAATAATGCTCCGCATCATAGAAAAATACAGGCACTCATTCTTTATTCTGAATGCAATAATTTAACATCCGTAGCTAAATCAGTAGGCTTTGTCCATCAGACAGTCCGCAACTTATTGAATCGCTATCTAAGTGGTGGCTTAGAAGCCCTCTTAAAGGAAAATCGTGGTGGTCGCCGCCGCTCCTATATGACGCATAAGGAGGAAGAAGATTTCCTTAAAGAGCAACTCTCTTCTTCTTTGAATGGAGAATTCGTTACCGTTAACTCCCTCTTTAAAGCCTATCAAGAGAGAGTTGGGCACAAGACAACCCGAGAAGGTTTCTATGCTCTCCTGAAACGTCATGGTTGGCGTAAAGTTAGCCCACGTCCCCAACATCCGAAAAAAGCAGACGCCGAAACCATTTTAGC